>JAUVAS010000060.1 GCA_030591585.1 Flavobacterium sp.
ACGACACTCTTGTTGAAGATAAAGAGGTGTTAGCTCACGTAAAGGCAATTTATAAAAAATTTACAAGCCACCCGATGTTACCAGAAAGCCTTCATCAGGCTTTAGTACCCTCTACTGCGATTATTTTAAAAAACAATTTTGGCACTGCACCAGGAATGTGGATGGAAAAAAATGATACCGTTTTTATTTCATTACCAGGAGTTCCTTACGAGATGAAGCGACTAATTGAGTCTGAAGTTTTACCCCGTATTATTAAAAAATTCGACTGCCCTTATATATATCACAAAACACTTTTAACCTACGGAATGGGAGAAAGTGAGATCGTTAAAATTATTTATAAGTGGGAAAATGCATTACCTAAAACTATTAAACTTGCCTATTTGCCATCCTTCGGAAGAGTTCGATTGAGATTATCTTCAAAAGGAAAAGATAAAAATATAGTTGAAACTGCGGTAGATTCAGAAATGAATACATTGCATAATTTGCTGAAGGATATTGCTGTTGGGTATGAAGATGAAACTACGATTGTTCAGAAAATTGCCGAAAAATTCATTTTAAAACAAAAGACTTTAAGTGTTGTTGAGAGTTGTACTGGCGGAGCTATCGCTGAAATTATTACAGCGCAAGCAGGTGTTTCAGCATTTTTTAAAGGAAGTATGGTGACGTATGCAACCAATGTAAAATCTTCGGTTTTAAAGGTAGATGAAGCGTTGATTAATGAATTTTCGGTAGTAAGTAAAGAAGTGGTCGAAGCTATGGCAATTCAATCGAAAAAGATTTTCAATACCGACTATGCAGTTTCAACAACCGGAAATGCTGGACCTACAAAGGGAGATGCTGACGATGAGGTTGGAACGGTCTTTATTGCAATAGCAGGGCCTTCAAGAGTTTTTTCGCAAAAATTTAATTTTGGACAACCCAGAGTAAGAGTTATTGCGAAAGCAACTAATAAAGCCTTGGAGCTACTTCTGAAAGAAATTTAAAAAAACTAATTTTCTTTTGTTGTTCATAACAATAAATTTACTTAAATTTGCACCCTGTTTAAAATAACTAAAAGATTTTAAGGAATGTCAAGAGTTTGTGAGCTTACTGGAAAAAGGGCAATGTTTGGGAATAATGTTTCTCACGCAATGAATAAAACGAGAAGAAGATTTAATGTAAATCTTCTAAAAAAACGTTTTTATTTACCTGAAGAAGATAAATGGATTACGCTAAGAGTAGCTGCATCTGTTTTAAAAACAATAAACAAAAAAGGAATTACTGTAGTTGTAAAAGAAGCTCGTGAAAAAGGCTTTTTAAATAAATAATTGCAATAACAATATAAAAGTCTAATACAATGGCTAAAAAAGGAAATAGAGTTCAAGTAATTTTAGAGTGTACAGAGCATAAAACCTCTGGTATGCCAGGAACTTCAAGGTACATTACTACAAAAAACAAAAAAAACACTCCAGATCGTATGGAGATTAAAAAATTTAACCCAATTCTTAAAAAGATGACGGTTCATAAAGAGATTAAATAAGTTAAGACATGGCAAAGAAATCAATCGCATCGTTACAAACAGGATCTAAACGTTTAACAAAAGCCATCAAGATGGTGAAGTCTGAAAAAACAGGAGCATATACTTTTGTTGAATCAATTATGGTTCCAGGTCTTGTAAACGACTGGTTAAACAAAAGATAGTAAAATTAAATCATATAGTTAAAAAGCCACTTTTTATGTAAAAGTGGCTTTTTCTATTTTTAATATTTCTTATTTTGATACTATGCGAAAACGTATATTTGCATAAAATTATAAAACCATAGTAATGAGTTTTTTTAAAAAAATATTTTCGAAAGAAAAAAAAGAAACCTTAGATAAAGGCCTTGAGAAAACTAAAACTACTTTTTTTGATAAACTGAGTAAAGCTGTTGCTGGAAAAAGCACAGTTGATGCAGATGTATTAGATAATTTAGAAGAAGTATTGGTGTCAAGTGACGTAGGAGTTGATACTACTTTAAAAATTATTGACCGCATAGAAGAACGTGTTGCCAAAGACAAGTATCTTGGAACAACAGAGCTTAATAAAATTCTTCGAGAAGAAATTGCAAATTTATTAAACGAAACCAATTCTGGAGAAGCAACCGAGTTTGAAATACCAGAACAAGATACTCCCTATGTAATTATGGTGGTTGGTGTTAATGGAGTTGGTAAAACTACTACTATCGGGAAACTTGCCTACCATTTTAAACAGGCTGGTAAAAAAGTTGTTTTAGGGGCTGCAGATACTTTTCGTGCCGCTGCAATAGACCAGTTACAAGTTTGGGCAGACAGAACCGATGTTCCAATTATAAAACAAAGTATGGGCAGTGATCCTGCCAGTGTTGCTTTTGATACATTAGAAAGTGCCGTTACTCAAAATGCCGATGTGGTGATTATTGATACTGCTGGACGATTACATAATAAGGTGAATTTAATGAATGAGCTCACCAAAATTAAGAGAGTAATGGAAAAAGTAATTCCAAACACGCCTAATGAAGTATTACTAGTATTAGACGGGTCTACAGGTCAAAATGCTTTTGAACAAGCCAAACAATTCACCGCTGCAACCGAAGTTACATCACTAGCTGTTACCAAATTAGACGGTACTGCAAAAGGAGGAGTGGTTATTGGTATCAGCGATCAGTTTAAAATACCAGTAAAATATATAGGAGTTGGAGAAGGCATTGAAGACCTTCAAGTTTTTAATAAAGTTGAATTTGTAGATTCTTTCTTTAATTAACAAATTCCTGCGAAGGCAGGAATCTTATAAAAATAAAAGAGGTTTTTCTTTTGAAGTTTTATAAATATAATTTTTCAAATAACTAAAAAGATCCCTGCTGGAGTTTATATTGAGCTAGGTCGAAATACTGGGAATGTTATGCGTACAAAATCAATTAAAAAAAATAAAATCAACGTAGTAACCCTTGGTTGCTCTAAAAACGTTTACGATAGCGAAGTTCTTATGGGACAGCTTAAAGCAAACAATAAGGATGTAGTCCACGAAGAAGAGGGGAATATTGTTGTCATCAACACCTGCGGTTTTATTGCTAATGCCAAGGAAGAAAGTATCAATACTATTTTAGAATATGTTCAGAAAAAGGAAGCAGGTACCGTAGATAAAGTATTTGTTACGGGGTGTCTTTCTGAAAGATACAAACCAGATTTGCAAAAAGAAATCCCAAATGTGGATCAGTATTTTGGTACTACAGAATTACCCAATTTATTAAAAGCGTTAGAAGCAGATTATAAACATGAATTAATAGGCGAAAGAATTACAACAACCCCTAAAAACTATGCGTATTTAAAAATAGCTGAAGGTTGCGATCGTCCATGCTCTTTTTGTGCAATACCAATAATGAGAGGTAAACACAAAAGTACACCGATTGAAAATTTAGTGATAGAAGCCGAAAAATTAGCAGCAAAAGGAGTAAAAGAACTCATCCTAATTGCGCAAGACCTTACTTATTACGGACTTGATATCTATAAAAAACGAAATTTAGCAGAACTCTTAAAAGAACTGATTAAAGTAGAAGGAATCGAATGGATTCGGTTACACTATGCATTTCCAACGGGTTTCCCAATGGATGTGTTAGAAGTGATGCGAAACGAACCTAAAGTTTGTAATTATATTGATATTCCGTTGCAGCATATTTCAGATGCTATTCTAAAATCGATGAAGCGCGGAGCAGGCAAAGAAAAAATCAACCAATTATTAAAAGATTTCCGTGCTGCGGTGCCAGATATGACGATTAGAACAACTCTAATTGTAGGGTATCCTGGTGAAACTGAAGAAAACTTTCAAGAGTTAAAAGAATGGGTTTCAGCAATGCGATTTGAACGTTTGGGTTGTTTTACGTATTCGCATGAAGAAAATACTTCGGCTTATTTATTAGAGGACGATGTCCCTGAAGAGGTGAAAATGCAACGAGCAAATGAAATTATGGAAATCCAATCTCAAATTTCTTGGGAGCTTAATCAAGAGAAAATAGGGAAGGAGTATAAAGTAATTATCGACCGTAAAGAAGGGGACTACTTTATTGGAAGAACACAGTTTGATAGTCCAGATGTAGATAATGAGGTGCTGATTAATGCTGAAAAAGACTACATCCGTACTGGAGATTTTGCAATGGTGAAAATCACGGGCGCAGAAGATTTTGATTTGTATGCTACTGTCATTCCGACAAAGTGAGGAACGAACGCCGAGGAATCTCAAGACAGGAACACAGATTAAACGGATTTTACGAATAAATGCGGATTTTCTAATAAAATAAACAACTTTGTGAACCTCTGTAATTTCTCTGTGCATCTCTGCGTAATAGCTAAACCAAAATAAGTATATTTACCTGCACTAACCTAGCGAAATGTACAAGCACTTACTTTCATTCCTAATACTTTCATTCTTATTTTCTTGTAAGTCAGAAGTAAAAAAAACAAGTACTTCAACCCCAGAAATCAAAAAAGAGTCCGTTATCCAATTGCTTTCAAGTCCCGCAATTACAAACACTTCTTTACCAAGATTATTTAGTAATGAGAAAGAGATATTGATGTCTTGGGTAGAAAAAAAAGATACTATTACTGTTTTAAAACAGTCAAGTTTTAGTAATGATTCATGGACTGCTTCAGAAGAAATTATTTCGGGAAATAATTGGTTTGTAAATTGGGCAGATTATCCAGCAATTGCTGAGAATAATGGAAATATCCTTACTAATATTCTTCAGAAATCGGCAGATGGAACGTATACTTATGATGTAAAACTGAATTTGTTTTCCAAAGAAAAAAATGAATGGAAAAACAATTTTCTATTAAACCTTGACGGAAAAGAAAGTGAGCATGGTTTTGTGTCTATATTGCCTTATCAAGAAAGTTCTTTTTTTGTAACATGGTTGGACGGCAGAACTTTGGTAGATGTCCCAAAAGGTAAAGAACAAATGACCTTGAGAGGAGCAATCATCACAAAAGAGGGAGAAATTACCAACGATGTTTTACTAGACGACCGCACTTGCGAATGTTGTAATACCGCAGCGACTATAACTATAAATGGTCCAATTGTGGTCTATCGAGATCGCTCTCAAGATGAAATTAGAGATATTGGTATTATACGGTATATTGATGGAACCTGGACAAAACCACAAATAGCAGTAGCAGACAATTGGTATGTGCCGGGATGTCCTGTAAATGGACCAGCGATTGATGCGATAGATTCTAATGTAGCATTGGCTTGGTTTACGGCAGCAGATGATAACCCAAAAGTGCAAATTGCATTTTCAGAAGATAGTGGAGAAACGTTTGGACTACCTATTAGGGTTGATAATGGAAACGCCATTGGAAGGGTAGCTGTAGTGATGTTAGATAAAAAATCTGCAGCAGTACTTTGGATGGAGCCCAGTGGAGTAGATACGGTCATCCAATTGATGAAAGTGAATTTTGATGGGACACAAAGCAAGCCCATAACAATTACAAAAACACGAAGCGAACGTTCTTCTGGGTTTCCTCAAATGGAAATGCTAGGAGATACTATATATATTGCCTGGACTTCTTTAGAAGAAAAAGAAACGAGTATTAAGTTTATTTCAATCTTAATTAAAAATTTATAATAGAATGTCATTGCGAGGAACGGTAGTGACGTAGCAATCTCATTAATATATGTGCAATTTATTAATAATCGGTCATACCTTTCCAGAGCCTACAACTACGGCAGCTGGAACTAGAATGATGCAGCTTATTTCTGCATTTCAAGAACAAGGTTTTTCTATACTATTTGCAAGTACAGCTTCGGTTTCTAAAAAATCTGAAGTCCTTTCAAAACTAAATATTAATACCCAATCTATCGAATTAAATAATTCAAGTTTTGATGTATTTATTAAAGACTTAAGCCCTTCCATAGTTTTGTTTGATCGCTTTATCACCGAAGAACAATTTGGGTGGCGAGTTGCAGAACAATGTCCCAATGCACTGCGAATATTAGATACCGAAGATTTACATTTTTTAAGAAAAGCGAGAGAAGAAGCAATTAAAAGTGGAAATTTGGTTGAACATGCAAATTTGTTTTCTGAAACTGCTAAACGTGAAATAGCAAGTATATATCGGTGTGATTTGTCTTTGATTATTTCGGAATTTGAGATGGAATTACTACAAACTACCTTTAAAATTAATAATTCTATTTTACACTATCTCCCGTTTTTAGTGGAAAATATTTCGGAAGAAAACATAAAAGTATTGCCTAAGTTTGAAGACCGAAATCATTTTGTAACTATCGGAAATTTATTGCATAAACCGAATGTAGATTCTGTTAAGTTTTTAAAAAAAGAAATCTGGCCTGAGATTAGAAAACAACTACCAAAGGCTGAGCTTCATATTTATGGAGCATACGCACCGCAACAAATAGTAGCATTACATAACAATAAAGAAGGATTCCTAATTAAAGGTTGGGCTAAAGATGTTTCTGGAGTCATGAAAAATGCTAAAGTTTGTTTAGCTCCTATACGTTTTGGAGCGGGCCTAAAAGGGAAATTACTGGATGCGATGATGTATAGAACTCCGAGTGTTACAACTACCATTGGAGCAGAAGGGATGAATGGAGAGCTTCCGTTTTCTGGAATAATTTGCGATGATGTAACTCAAATTATTGAAGCTTCAGTTACGTTATATTCAGAGAAAGAAAAATGGAGTAAGGCTCAACAGCAAGCATTTAAAATAATTGATAAGCGTTTCCGAAGAGCGTCTTTTTTAGAAGATTTTAATACTAAAATTGAAGCACTTCAAAATAATATAAAGTCTCATAGAAATAAAAATTTTATAGGGCAATTACTTCAGCATCATACATTACAGTCAACAAAATATATGAATAGGTGGATTGAAGAAAAAAACAAGGAATAATCTTAATTTTTGTACTTTAGTCCGATGCCAAATTGGTTATACATTCTATTAATAATAATTACTGTCTACATTGGCATTAGTGTTCTTTTGTATTTTTTGCAAGAGCAACTACTTTTTAAACCCGAAAAACTACCTAAAGATTTTGAGTTTTTTTATAAAAACCAGAAAACAGAAGAGTACAATCTTACAACCAGGGATGGTGCAGAAATTAACGGCTTACATTTTATGGTTAAAAACCCCAGAGGTGTTGTATTGTATTTAAAGGGAAATAGTAAAAGCATCAAGGGATGGGGAAAATTTGCAGTAGATTTTACCCGAAACGGATTTGATGTTTTTATGGTAGATTATAGAGGATTTGGGAAAAGTACAGGTAAACGAAGCTCTAAAAATATAAAACGAGATCTTCAGTTTGTTTATAATGAGATAAAAACAAAAGTAGACGAAAAATATATTATTCTTTATGGAAGAAGCTTGGGCTCTGGATTTGCGACAAAATTGGCATCTATGAATAACCCCCGTAAACTAATATTAGATGCTCCTTATTATAGTTTGACCAAGGTAACTGCTCGGTTTGCACCCTTTATGCCCTTATCCATATTGATGAAATACCCAATGCCTACCTATAAATGGATAAAATATGTACAATGCCCCATTCATATTATTCATGGGACAAATGATAAATTAATACCTTTTAAAACAAGTGTAAAGCTTGCTAAAATTAATCCTAAACGAACTCGTCTATATACTGTTATTGGTGGAGGACATAAAAACTTAAATAATTTTGAAAGCTATCATAAAATGCTTTCAGAAATATTAAACGAGAAACCAAAAGAGCAAGATTTAGAAGGCAGTAGCATAGATGTAATTCATTCAGCAAAGAGAAACCGTGCGTAAATATAAAAAAGCTTTTATAATAGGTTTTGTACTCTTCAATATTTATGGGTTACTTTGCGGTGTGATTTATTTTTTTCAAGAAAACTTAATTTTTTTACCAACAATTCTTACTCAGGAACATGTCTATGAAATGGACAACTCTTTTGAAGAAATAACTTTGGTAGCTAACGATGGTGCTAAACTCAACGGACTCCATTTTAAGGTAGAAAACGCAAAAGGTACATTACTTTATTTTCACGGAAATGCAGGAAACTTACAACGTTGGGGACAGCTTACTGAGTTTTTTGTTGAGCTTAATTACGCTGTTATTGTAATGGACTATAGAGGCTACGGGAAAAGTACAGGAAAAAAATCAATGGAAAATTTGTATGCTGATGCTGAGTTATGGTATGGGTATGCAAAACAACAATATCCTGAAAACAAAGTTACTGTTTATGGAAGAAGCCTTGGAACAACCTTTGCAACCTATGTTTCTTCTAAAAATCAACCTAGAAATTTAGTGCTTGAATCCCCTTTTTATAGTATTGAAGAAGTAGCAAAATCTAGATTTCCATTTTTGCCCATTAAATCTTTACTGCATTATAAGTTTCCTACCTATCAATTTATAAATAATGTCTCTTGTCCCATAACCATTTATCATGGTACAAAGGATAGGGTGATAGATTATAAACAAGGTAAACGGTTGTTTACTAGTATTGAAAATAAAAACAAGAGATTGGTATCCATTCCAAAAGGAGGGCATAATAACTTAGTGTCTTTTGAGGGGTATTTAGATACTATTGAAGAAGTTTTATTGGCTAATTAATTTCGATTCTTCTCCTGTATTTTCCGTACAATAGTAGCCGTAGTGTTTCGAGGCATCACTCTAGGTATTTTAGATAAAACTTTATTGATAGTTCCTGGAACTACGACTACTTTACCTTTGTTCATTGCTTTGTATCCGTAAGCTGCCACATCTTTTGGGGAGGCTATATTAAAATTTATTTTGTTTTCTGAAGTTTTTTGAGAGACTACTTCCTGAAAAGAGGTCTTAGTTTGCCCAGGGCATAAAACCGTAACGGTAACTCCTGTTCCTTTTAATTCGTTTGCTATCGCTTCAGAAAAAGATAATATATAGGCTTTTGAAGCATAATAAATAGCCATCAATGGCCCCGGTTGAAAGGCGGCTAGTGAGGACATATTCAATATTTTTCCACTGCCTCGTGCTACCATTCCTTTTAATAAAAGCTTGGTTAAATGAGTAGTGGTCATAATGTGTAAATTAAGCATTGCAGCTTCTCTATGCCAATCGGTTTCTGCAAAAGTTCCGAAGAGTCCAAACCCTGCATTATTAATTAATACATCAATAGAGGTTTCTTTAATTTCTTCAACAATTTCTTCTGCTATATTTTGAATACTTAAGTCTTTGGTAAATGTTGTTACTTGTGTAGGGTAGTTGCTTTCTAGCTCTTTTTTGGTTTCACTTAATTTATCTGAATCAATATCGATAAGGAGTAAATGATAGGAATCTTTAGCTAATAATACAGCAAATTCATAGCCTAATCCAGAGGCACCTCCTGTAATTAAAGCTGTTTTGTTTTTCATAAGTAGTACTAGTGGTTTTCAGATTGAATGTTGCCTTTTTTTACATTTTGTAATATACAAAATGTAAAATATCTAGCCTTCTAATTTATCTGAAAGCTCAAACCAACGCTCTGTTTTACTTTCTAGAGATTGCATCATTTCTTGAAGAATTTTGGATTGTTTGTCAATTTCTTCTCCTTCCCAATTTTCGGTTGCGAATTTAGATTCTAAATCATTTTTCTCTTTTTCAAGTTTTGCAATTTCCCGTTCTAATTTCGCATATTCTTTTTGCTCGTTATAACTTAATTTTGCTTTAGTATCTTGGGCTTTCCAGTTGTTTTTTGTGGTACTATCTTCAGAAATCGTTTTCTTTTCTAGTTGCTTACTGTCTTCGTAAGTTCTAAAATCTGAGTAATTACCAGGAAAATCATCAATAACACAATCTCCTCTAAAAATAAATAAATGGTCTACAATTTTATCCATAAAGTATCGATCGTGAGAAACTACAATTAAACAACCTGGAAAATCCAACAAGAAGTTTTCTAATACATTTAAAGTAACGATATCCAAATCATTGGTAGGCTCATCAAGGATTAAAAAATTAGGATTTTTAATTAGTACGGTACATAAATACAGTCGTTTACGTTCTCCACCACTAAGTTTTTCAACAAAATCGTATTGTTTTTTCCGGTCAAATAAAAACCGTTCTAATAATTGTTGTGCAGAGATTTGCCTGCCTTTTTTTAAGGGAATATAATCACCATATTCCCGTACAACGTCAATAACTTTTTGCCCTTCTTTAATATGAATTCCACTTTGGGTATAGTAACCAAATTTAACGGTATCCCCAATCACTACTTTACCACCGTCTGGAAAAACACTACCTGTAATCATATTTAAAAAAGTAGATTTTCCAGTTCCGTTTTTACCTATAATGCCAACGCGTTCTCCTTTTTGGAAGTTGTAATTAAATTTATCTAGTAATTTTTTATCATCAAATGATTTAGAAACCGAATGCAACTCTACAATCTTACTCCCCAGCCGTTCCATATTTAGTTCTAGCTGAACTTCATGGTCGTTTCTGCGTTGATTAGCTCTGCTTTTTATATCCTGAAAATCATCAATTCTAGATTTGCTCTTGGTAGTTCTTGCTTTTGGTTGGCGACGCATCCAGTCTAGCTCCTTTTTGTATAGTTGTTTTGCTTTTGAGGTTTCCGAAGCGAAATTTTCAATTCGGGCATCACGTTTTTCAAGATAGTAACTGTAATTTCCTTTATAGCCGTATAATATCCCTTCGTCTAATTCAACAATTTCATTACACACTCGTTCTAAGAAAAAACGGTCGTGTGTCACCATAAATAGCGTGATTTTAGCATTGGCAAAAAAACTTTCTAACCACTCTATCATTTCCAAATCTAAATGATTGGTAGGCTCATCTAAAATTAATAAATCGGGTTGATTAAGTAATGCATTGGCAAGTGCTAAACGTTTTTTTTGTCCGCCACTCATGGAAGATACCTTTTGCTCTAAATCATGTAGTTTCAGTTTTGAAAGAATTTGTTTGTAGGTGGTTTCAAAATCCCAAGCCTGATTTGCTTCCATTTCATCAAACGCCTTTTGTAAAGCTTCAGAGTCTTCAGGGTGTAAAATTGCCTTTTCGTAATTAGCAATTACCTTTAAAATAAAATTATCTGAGGTATTGATAATTTCTTCAACCGTAAAATTAGGGTTTAATTTTGGGTCTTGTGAAAGGTAGGAAACTTTTAACTCTTTTCTAATGACCACCTTGCCTGTATCGGGTTTGTTTATTCCGGAAATAATATTGAGAATAGAAGTTTTTCCGGTACCATTTTTAGCAACAAAGCCTATTTTTTGTCCTTCATTTATTCCGAAAGAAATGTTTTCAAACAAAACACGCTCTCCATAAGATTTCGATATATTTTCAACAGATAGGTAATTCAAAATTTTGATTTTTTGCAAGTTAAATAAATTCTTTACTCCTTATAATAAAAGAATGAAATTAGTTTTGGTAAAGTAGTTTTTTTATCCTAGTACTAAAAACAAGGTTATTGGATTAGAGGTTGTTATTTTAATTCTGTAAATTGATTGTAAGAAACAGTACACTCACATTCTTCTTCAGTAGAAGAAATGCTTAATAACAAGACAAGAAAGGATAAATATTTTTTTTAAAAATACAAACTACATTTTAGAGTCTATATATGCTATGGTATCACTTTCAATCTGTAAGGTCTCCTGATAGATTTTTTCAGCTCTTGCTAAAATATCTTCAGCAAAAACACGATCTTTAATGTCTTTCGCGTTAATCTTTACATTAAAATAAGCACCCAACACCGCAGTCCTTGCACACAATACACCTACACCACCGTCTGATAATGAATTTTGCAAACCGTCTTTGATCATGGCTTGCATTACTTCCATAGAATTAAAGGAGGCTTCCATAACTTGAAACGGAATCTCTGTAGCGTATTTAGTAGCTTCTTCAATAGCTTGTTTTCTAGCTTCCTTTTCTTCCTCAGAATCTTTTGGCATTCTAAATCCATCAATGATTTTATTAAAAGCATTGGTGTCTTCATCTACCAAAAACAATAACCGTTCTTTGTATGCTTGTCCTTTTACTGCCCATTCTGAAAAGAACTCCCATTTATCATCCCAACCAGCTTTATGCGCAGATAAGTTAGCAACCATGGTTCCTAAAGAAACACCTAATGCACCAACATAAGCAGCAATAGAACCGCCTCCTGGCGCCATAGATTCACCAGCAGTTTCATCGGCGAAGTCGTCTAGCTTAAAATCGATGAGTTTTTTCTCATCGGTACCGAGCATATATTCAATAATCTTTTCTGAAGGGTTAAAAGGTTTCAAATCGTCTAATCCCAAAGACTTTACTGCAATTTTAATTTTTTCACTTTCAGCAATTCCTAAGGACCGTTCTTGTTTTATTAAATAATAATCGGCTGCATCGAGCATAGCTTGCAACGGGATCAATCCAATAATTTCAGAACCCGTAACTCGAATTCCACGATCTAAAGCGGCCTTACAACTTTCGTCAAAAGCTTCGTGCATTGACGTAATGGTAATATTGGTTAGGTTGTAAGAGATTTGTGCAATGCCGTATTCATCAATATACCAACCAATACCCTTTACTGCTTTTAGCTTTCCAGGTATACGAATGGGCTCACCATTGGCATCCAACACTTTTTTTCCAGTTATAGGGTTTCCTTCTCGCTTTACACGTCCAGCCTCTCGAATATCGAAAGCAATAGCATTGGCTCTTCTGGTAGAGGTGGTATTTAAGTTGACATTATATGCAATTAAAAAATCACGTGCTGAGATCGCAGTGACTCCAGTTTTTGACACATTTTCAGAATATTCAGAGGGGCCAAAATCTGGTTTCCAATTGGGATCAGCTAATTTATTTGCCAGTCCTTCATATTCTCCACTACGGCAATTTGCTAAGTTTTTTCGTTTCTCTTCTTTTGCTGCTTCTTCGTAGAAGTAACCTGGAATTCCGAGTTCTTTGCCAACACGTTCCCCTAATTTGTGGGCATATTTGGCAGTTTCCTCTAAAGAGATTCCTGTGATAGGTACTAAGGGACAAACATCAGTAGCGCCAAAACGAGGATGTTCGCCTGTTTGTTTACTCATGTCGATAAGCTCAGAAGCTTTTTTAATCAATCTAAAAGCTGCTTCAATTACAGGTTCGGGCTCTCCTACAAATGTGATTACGGTGCGATTGGTAGCTTTTCCAGGATCAACATCTAACAGTTTAACACCTTCCACGGTTTCCACAATTTGAGATACGGTTTCTATAATTTTTGAATCGCGTCCTTCACTAATATTAGGCACACATTCTATGAGTTGTTTTTGCATGAGATTTTGTTTGTATTTGGACTTCAAAAGTAATGAAAATTTTAGTCATTTCGATACGTTTCTCGTAACCTCGAAACACTCAATGACCTTTGATGAAAGTACCCTGAGTGATCCCGATTTTCTTCGGGATTATATCGAAGGGTATGGTTTTGAATCTGTCATTTCGACTCCGCTCAATGAGTGGAAAGTACTTTGTACCCTGAGTGGAGCCGAAGGGAAATTTTAGCAAGAAAAGATTTATGTTTATTAATCAGAAAAGATTCTATTCATTCAAAATATCGTAAATTTAAACTCTAAAAATTTATTAAAAATGAACAAAATAATAGCAGTTTTTATTCTAAGTGTTTTTCTATTTCAATCCTGTAAGGAAGAGCCTAAATTAGATACAAAAACCAATATGGAAAAAAATATAGTAAGCAACCCTTTATTAGCTGAATGGGATACTCCTTTTGGAGTTCCACCATTTGATAAGATACAAAGTGAAGATTATTTACCTGCGATTAGAGAAGCTATTCAAGTTCATAGTAAAGAAATTGATGTAATTGTTTCTAATACTGAAGAGGCAACTTTTAAAAATACTATTGAAGCTTTAGAGGCTAGTGGTATTTTATTAAGTCGTGTTTCGAGTGCCTTTTCATCGGTTGGTTCTGCCAATACAAATGAGGTGTTAAAAGCAGCAAAAAAAATAATTTCTCCTGAGTTGACAGCCCATAGAGATGAAATTAGATTAAATAGCAACCTTTTTAAAAGAATTAAAACTGTCTACTCACAAAAAGATGTGCTTATTTTATCATCTGAAGAATTTTTTCTTTTAGAAGAAACCTATAAAAATTATGTAAGAGCAGGAGTAAATTTAGAAGGAAAGAATAAAGAACGACTTAAAGAAATTAATAAGCGTTTATCTGAACTTTCTACCACGTTTGGTGACAATTTATTGGATGAAACCAACAACTTTGAAATACATATTTCCGATAGAAATAAATTGGGTACTATGTCTGAAAGTTTATTAGCCTCTTCTTCTGAAGAAGCTATAAAAAGAGGACATGAGGCTGGCTGGTCATTTACATTACAAAGACCTAGTGTCAATCCTTTTTTACAAACTTCACCTAACAGAGAATACAGAGAAAAATTATTTCAAGGGTATGCATTGCGTGGCAATAATGATAATGACAAAGACAATAAAGCAATTGTTTTAGAAATGACTTCTTTACGCTTAGAAAAAGCAAATCTATTGGGGTATAAATCTCACGCGGATTATGTACTTTCTAAAAATATGGCACAAAACCCTGATGCAGTTTATAACTTTATGGAACAACTTTGGCCCTCAGCCTTGCAAATGGCAATCAATGATCGAGAAGCCTTAGCGAAAATTATGAAAGACGAAGGAGTTGAAGGTGATTTTAATGGAAGTGATTGGCGGTATTATGTAGAGAAAATTAGAGCTGAGCGCTATAATTTTAATGAAGATGAAACACGACCTTATTTTGAATTTACAGCAGTTAGAGAAGGAGCTTTTATGTTAGCAGATAAGCTTTTCGGAATGAAATTTAAGCCAATGCCTGACGCTCCAAAATGGCATGAAGACCAACAGGTTTTTGAAGTGCTAGAGGCAGACGGAACACATATAGGCGTTATTTATATGGATTTCTTTACCAGAGAAAGTAAACGAGGAGGAGCTTGGATGAATGAACTACGTATGCAATCTAATATGGGTGAGTTTGTTACTCCTATAGTTACTAATAACTTTAATTTTCCTCCACCAACTAAAGATACTCCTTCATTGTTGTCATTTAGAGAAGCGCAAACGTTGTTTCACGAATTTGGACACGCATTGCACGGTTTACTTTCAAATGTAAAATACCGTTCCTTATCGGGTACAAATGTACCTCGTGATTTTGTGGAGTTTCCTTCTCAAGTAATGGAAAACTGGATGAGTGAGCCCGAAGTTTTAGCATTATATGCAAAGCATTATCAAACAGGAGAAGTGATTCCTGCTGAAATGATTGAAAAAATGAATGCCGCCAATAGTTTTAACGAAGGATTTAGAACAGTTGAATATATGGCTGCTGCTTATTTAGATATGAATTGGCATTCTTTAACTGAAGCAAATACTAAAGATGTAAATACTTTTGAAAAAGAAGCGATGGACAAAATAGGACTCATCGATGAAATCATTCCTCGTTACCGAAGCACCTATTACTCGCATATCTTTTCTGGAGGTTATTCAGCTGGATATTATAGCTATTTGTGGAGTGAAGTATTGGATGCTGATACGTTTGCTGAATTTAAAAAAACAGGTGATATTTTTTATCCAGAATTAACTAAAAAATACCGTGCTATGTTAGCAGCAGGCGGATCTAAACCTGGAGAGGAACTATATAAAGAGTTTATTGGTAGAGACCCTGAAATTGGCCCATTATTGAAGAAGAAGGGGTTTGAATGATATTTAGGTCATTTCGATACAATGTTCGTGTCTCACATCACTCAATGACCTTTCATGATAGTACCCTGAGTGATTCTGGTTTTTCTTCGGGACCGTATCGAAGGGTACGGAGTTTTGTCACTTCGGCACACTTCTCGCACACTCGAAGCACTCAGTGACCGATTAAGCAAGAACCCTGAGTGATTCTGATTTTTCTTCGGAACCGTATCGGAGGGTACGGAATAAATTTGTTTTAATCGAAAAGAATTCCTCGAGGCGCTGCCTCGGGGTTTCCGTTGAAAGTGTCATTCCCGTGAAAACGGGAATCTAAATAACATAATTTCGGTTTTTAACCTTTTTTGGTCAAAATGAAACGAG
>JAUVAS010000076.1 GCA_030591585.1 Flavobacterium sp.
ATAGCTCTAAACTTACTGAAAAATGAGAAGACAGAAAAGCAAGGTATTAAAGGTAAAAGACTTAAAGCAGGTTGGGATAATCAGTATTTATTAAAGGTGTTAAAAATAAAAGTATGAGTTTGCCCTGTATAGAAGACTTATTTATTTTAACGTTTTAAAAAGATTATTCAACCATTAAGTTTCATTTTTTTTTATAAAAATATTTTAAAAATCATTAATTACCTTAGTCTTTAATGGTCCTAATTCAAATGCAGCAGTTTCTAATACTGCCTTTAAAGATTTAACTTTTTTATCCATATCATTAGCCTTGTAAATTAAGGCAGAATAATATAATGAGGTGGGGTTTGAAGTTTTGCCTTCTACTTTGTCTCTTATTACACTTAATGCTGCTCCTTTATTTTCTAATTTTAATTGAGTGTACGCAAACAATGAATAAATCTCAGGGGTGGGTCTGTGCATTATTTCTTTAATGGCAATATCGATAGCTTTTTTAGCTGGACAAACCTCTATTAAATAACTAGCATACATTTGACCATAATTTCCATCTTTAATAGTTTTAATAAATTTATTTTTTAGGTTATTACTTTCAGAAAAGTCTTTATTAAATTCAGAAATTTGAGATTTAAACAAGTAATAATCTGGAACTTTATGATTTATCATTACAGAATCTATTATTCTAGAAGATTCCTTCGTGTTTTTTTCATAAGAAAATACAATCCATGCAATTTGCTTCTTAGCATAACTATTGTCTGCTTGTAATTTCAACGTTTTCAAATAGAGATTGTAAGATTCTTTTATTCTCCCAGCATGACTGTAATAGTCCGCTAAATTAGTATAAACCCATATTTGTAAGGATTTACTCTTACGGGAATCTGCTATACTTTTAGCCTGATCAAGATTTCGGATAGCAGCATCTAAATTCCCATTATGGTCGTTCCATTTTGCCAACCTAATTAAATAATTATAATCATTTGTATTTTTAAGTTCACCTAAAATCAAATCTGCTTTATCATATTCCCCTAGTTCTAAATATACATCGAAAAGTAGTTGTTTAGCAGCTCGCTTATTTGATAGCCCATTAATACTTTCTTCTAAAAGCTGTTTAGCTTCCTTAAATCGATGTTGTGTTATAAAATTATGTGCTAAAGAACGGGTATAGGAATCTTTACTATTTGCGGAAACGCTGATTGCTTTTTTATATATTTTTTCTGCGCTTTTTAAATAATTTACGTTTCCTGTTGTTTCGAAAAGTAGTGTGTAGGCATTTGCCAAAGGTCCTAAATCACCTACTCCTGTAGAATCTAAGCGTAATCTTCTTGACCAAAATTCCATTTCGGAATAAGCCCTTGTATAAGTTTTGTTGTTGGTTGAAGATAAATAAGTATCATAATCTTTAGGGTTCGTTATTTGTTCAATTATTTCATCGTTTTTACATGAAATAAAAGCAACAAACACAAGAAGTATATATAATTGCTTCATGAGTATTAATTATGTTATTCTTATCCTTTTATGGGTAACAAGAAATAATATTTAATCTTCGGGTAGCGGAGATTCTAAATAAGGAAAAGGTAAAGAAAAATCTCTATCGCCAGAATTAACTCCATCTGTGGTTAATAGTGGCGTATCATTATTTCCATCAAATCGAGTTCCGTTTTCACCTCCAAACATCAATGTTAATGAAATATCGATTACATCGTCTGATAATGCTCTTCCTGTAAAGACTAATCCTAAATTAGAATTATAATACGTTGTAGATCCTTCTGGCGCTACTTGTAAAGCGTCATAATAAGCCATGATTCTAGTAAACGTTGGAGCATCCCAATCTAATATGTTTGTTTCATAGTTTATAGGAATCTCTAATGCTATGGCATATATATTATGGTAGTTCTCAAGTATCGTATCGAAAATAGGTTGAAAATCATTTAACTCATCATTCCTATTTGAAGTTGTAGTAATATTATACTTATTTTTCATCAAATTAGATCCGCTAAAAATAGTATTTACTCCTGGTCTTCCCAGCACATCTTCTTGAGCATACGTTCCATCGAAATTAACACCTTCTTCATCACAAGGAGGACAAATACTTCCTCCACAATCAATTCCTGTTTCATCACCGTTTTGTATCCCATCATCACAGTTTTCCTGAATTATGGCATTTCCATTATCATCATCATCTCTACATTGAATAAACAATAGCGATGTGAACAGTAAAACAAAAACTATTTTTAATTTATATGAAGTCATTTTATCTTTTTTAAATTCAATTTTTTATTGCTTTCTCTTTGCTGAAACCCAAACATTATAAGCTGGTGGTAAACCAGTAATATTCCCTTCAGATTCTAAAACATGTGTGGGTGCTGTTCCTAACAAAGCATTAGGCACTTCTACAACAATTGCAAGTGTATTTAAGTCTTTAAAGAAATCTTCGGATTCTCCTAGCGGATAGAAACCTTCTGGTGCAGCTGCCCCAGAAGCTACATCATTAAATCTATTAAAGTCAAAGTAAAAAGCATCTCTTCTTGGTCCAGCAAAAAAGCTCATTCCATTTTCACTGGTAACAATCGTATTTTCTGTAGTTGATATTTCTACAATATAATGTTCTGTAGAAGTCATGATTTCGCTTTCTAATCCAGTTTGAGACGGTGCTGTTGGTCCAAAAAAGTACATAACACTATCCCTTTTAATAACCTGAATAACTAAATCTTCAACAAAATCACCTGTATTATCTATATTAAATTCTATTAAAACATCTTCATCAAAGGTTGCGTTTTCTGTTATACCTCCTGGAGACAATATACCTTGTAAGGTTGCTATAAAAACAGTATTGTTTGGATTATCTCCTTCAAAAGCATAAAAATCTGCAATATCTGTAGAAGTTCCTGCTACATTTGGTGCATCTATATGATCTGAAGAAATTAAAAAAACTGAAAGAACCAACAAGCTAAAACCGCCAATTGTTGCAAATATTTTTGTTTTTTTCATAGTTTCTCACTTAAATATTTAAATTTACCTTTTAAATCATTGACTCCTTTGAGTAAATTGAACGACTTATCTAATAAAAAATTATTATTACTTAATGAAATTCAAAATTAATAAATTTTAATCAATATGAACCCCTCTGCATCTGGTTGGATTCCTAAGTTTTTAACATTAGTTAAAAAACAACATATTACAGATTTAGTCCAAGATGAAATTCATTTTTATAAAGGGCTAAAAAACGTTGGGTTTATCTATGGAATCTCTATTAACACACTCCCAAACAAACCACTAAGTAAGCTATCCTTTACAACTGCTGAATATACTAAAATCAATCTTTTTCACACCCTCCTTTTTACCTTTTTTATTAAATACCCAAAAGCACAATTTGAAGAAGCCATAGATTATATAATTAATTTTTACAAAACGATAGATAAAGGAAAAACGGGGTTCTTTCATAAGCTTTCTTTAACCAGTTCTTCTTCAGATAATTTAGAACGAATTATTTCAGCTAGAATACAAGAAAGCAATACAATATCTAAAAACAAACCTTCTTCAACACTAACATACACGCTTTTATTTTTAGATATTCTGGCTTTTAAAAAATTTTTAAACACCTGTAATCATTTAAAAACATATACCAATGAATTAGAAAGTGACATTATCAACTTTTGTTTTTTAGCCTTAAAAGCAAAAAGTAAAAAAGAAAAATTTGATCTTCAGATTATTGAATTGTTAGAATCCTCTTCAGCTTATTTAACAATTAACAATAACCAATCTTGTTTTCGCACACTCAATTCGTTATTAAACAATTCAATTTATAATTCATTAGAAAAAACATATATTTTTGATTTGTGCTGCTTGGCAGTTTGGAATGACAAAAAATTAGATGAATCTGAATTTCAATTTTTAAAACAATTAACACAATTGCTTCAATTTTCAGAAAATGAGATGAAAAAAACCCTAAGCCATCTAGAACTATTTTCTGAAAATTATTCCAAATCTTTAAAACTTTTTGAATATTCAAATCACCTTCAACAGTTTTACAAAAACTCTATTGCTACTGTAAAACTACTAATATTACGTAATAAAAACAGGTTAATTAAAGAGCTAAAAGAAAGCAATGAGCTTGTTAAACTACTAGGACAATCTACTCTAAGGGAGCTATCTACAGATGAAAAAAACAAAGTAAAAGAGCAATTACTCGATATTTGTAAAACAATACCTTCTTTAACTATTTTTCTTATTCCTGGAGGCAGTTTACTCCTACCTTTGTTAATTAAATACATTCCTAGTTTATTACCCTCGGCTTTTCATGAAAACCGAATCAATTATAAAAAAAATATCTCTAAATAAGCAACCTAACAATACACGACCAAATAGTCCTTTTACAAATGTTTTTATTTATATTTGTTTTATAATTTCAAAAAAAAAGGCTATGAGTTTCCCGAAAACACTTTCTGTTTTATTTATCACTATCTTATTTATCGCTTGTAGTAGCGATAATAATATAGAAGATATCGAAGATGATTATAGTGATATCTACAATCTACCTAGTACCCCTTTTAATTACAGTGACATTACCTTTCCAAGCACCTTTACAGATTATGTTTTTGGGTTTGATAATACTCCTACTGACAATCCAATAACAGATGATGGCGTTACTTTAGGCAGGGTTTTGTTCTACGATGTTAATATGTCTGCGAATAATACCATTTCTTGTGCTAGTTGCCACTTACAAGAGCTTGGATTCTCAGATAATAAACCAAAAAGTGAAGGATTTGAAGGAGGGCATACTTTTAGGAATTCTATGGGATTTGCAAATGCAGGGCTTTATGCACCTGAAAATTTCTTTTGGGATCATAGAGCGGCAACATTAGAAGACCAAGTATTAATGCCTATACAAGATCAAGTTGAAATGGGAATGACCCTTGATATATTAGTTCCTAAATTACAAGATTTAGAATATTACAACCCCTTATTTGAAACTGTATTTGGGAGTACACAGATAAATAGCGATAAAATTTCTAAAGCTTTAGCACAATTTGTACGATCTATATATTCCTTTAATTCTAAATATGATGAAGGGATAGAAGCGACCAATAATATTTTTATAGACTTTCCCAATTTTACAGCTCAAGAAAACCTTGGAAAAGATATTTTTAATGGAAAATTAACTCCTGAAGCAATTGGCACTTGTGTTACTTGCCACTTACCAAATACGGTACCTTTACATTTTGAACAACCCATACCAGAAGGCGCTAACCAAGTAGTTTTTGGCGGTTCTGAAACAGGTAATATCGGGCTCGACATTGATGACAATGTAGAAGATAATGGAGTTGGAGCTCATTTAGGAATTCCTTCACTAAACGGTCATTTTAAAACATCGTCTATTAGAAATATAGAAGTAACTGGCCCCTATATGCATGATGGAAGAATGGAAACCCTAGAAGAAGTAGTAGAACATTATAGTACAGGCGTATTAGCCCATCCCTATCTTTCTGCTCATATGAAAGATGGTAATGGTGATCCACGCCACCTAGACTTAACTCCCGAAGAATCTGCAGCGCTTGTAGCTTTTATGAAAACGTTGACTGATCATGAGTTGATTAACGATGTAAAATTCTCAGACCCCTTTGTGAACTAACTTACCCCAACCACAATTTAAAATCCCTTACACGTTCTCTAGCAACAATTACTTGTTGGTTTAAATTAGAATTTAATTTAAGCTCTAACCTCGAATTGCTATAAGAAATAATATCTTTTATAGCATTGATATTTATATAGTATTTACGACTGATTCTAAAAAATACTTTAGGGGACAGTTCTTGTTCTAAGTTCTCCAAAGTACTATCTAACAAGTAATCACGTCCGCTAGTACTATGTGCATAAGTCCCTTTGTTTTCTGAATAAAAACATTCTATTTCATCTACCGAAATCATTTTTAAATGCTGCCCAATCTTAGTGGTAAATCGCTGTTTATATTCTCGTTCTAACGGATTTCCTAGTAACTTTTTAATATCATCAAAATTAAGCTGTACGTTTTGGTTTTGTGGTTTTAGTTCTTTATATTTTTCGACTGCAACTTGTAATTCATCTTCGTCAATAGGCTTTAATAAATAGTCGATACTATTTAGTTTAAAAGCTCGTAAAGCATATTCATCAAAAGCTGTTGTGAAAATAATGGCACTTTTAATATGTATGATATCAAATATCTCAAAAGAAAGTCCGTCACTTAATTGTATGTCTAAAAAAATTAAATCAGGGTGTTCGTTATTTTTAAACCAAGTTATAGATTCCTCTACGCTATGCAACATTTCATTTACTACTACACCTAGTTTATCAAGCATACGCTTTAGTCTCCGTGCAGATGGTTTTTCGTCTTCTATTATTATTACTTTCATATTCATTCCCTGCGAAGGCAGGGACCTTATTAAATTCTTACTAAATTATCCTAAAACTTATTCTGTTTCATCTCCTCTTCTTCTTTTTCCATAAACTCTTTTATTTTTCTGTTTTCCCAGTCTTTAAAAAAGCTAAAACTGTTTTTAAAAACATGAAGCCCATGAAATAACAACCCTATTCCCCAAAAAAACGGAGTAGATAACATGGGCCATTTTGGTATTTCTATCCCTGCAAACCCGCTTTGAAAAATCCCAAGGTTGATACTGGTTAGAATTAAGTTTACAGTGATATAAACCGTTAGATGAATGTAAAAATCTTTTATCTCCTTTACTTTCTTTTTCGCTATTTTATATTTCCTATCTTGATTTTCCATAATTAATTCCATCTATTACTTGACTTTTCGTTATCATCGTCCATAAACTCTTTAATCTTGCGGTGTTCCCAATCTTTATTCATAAAGGGAACCCACCTAAAAGCTTTAAAGGCATGAAACACCAACCCTATTCCCCATCCAAATGCAGCCCATAAAAACCAAGGGTTTCTCCACTCATTGCTGTAATAATTTAATCCTGCTAAAAGAGCTATAAAAACCACATAAGACAGTAAGCTTGAATAAAACTTTTTAATAGAAGTAACCCTTTCTTTTGCTCGTATGTATCTGCTCTCTTTATTATAACTATTCATTATATTATTTTTTAAAGTTATCAAAATCTTCTTCTTCAATAAATTTTCTCATCTTTTTCTCTTCCCAGTTTTTTCCTAATAAGGGATTGTAATTAAATGTTTCCATAGCGTGCCCAGCTACTCCAAACCCCCATCCTATAATTGGGAAAAATGCCCAAGGAAACCCTGTAGATAGAACGTTTAGAAAAATAATAACGGGTACCATAAATAAGTAAATTGTAAAATGAGTATAAAACCCTTTTAGTTTCTCCACATGCGCTTTGGCGCGTTCATATTTTAAGTCTGAAATATACATTTCTTGTGTTTCCATAACGGTACTATTTTTAGTTAATAATGGGATCGCAATGGAAAATTCTTTTTCAGTTTTTTGAATTTTTACTGGTCTATCTGTCAATAAATAATAGCGTTGTTTAATATTATGTAATCCAACACCAGTACTCGATTTTATTACTTTCTTAGCTTGTAAATTATTTTTTACGACTAAGTTTCCATCTCTTTCAAAAATGGAAATATATAGTTTTTTTGATGGCGTTACTATATTATGTTTTACTGCATTTTCTAATACCAACTGAAGCGACAATGGCACTACCTTAGCTTCAGGGTTGCTTAATTTTTCTGGTAAGGTAAAAACGATGCTGTCTTCAAATCGCATTTTTATAAGCGTCATGTATAGTTTTGCAAAATTCAACTCCTCCTCCACCGAAACTAAATCTTTATTTTTCTGTTCTAACACATAGCGATACACTTTAGATAATGAAGTAGTAAACTTGGTGGCTGCTTCTGGGTTTTCTTCAATTAAACTGGTCAACACATTTAAACTGTTAAATAAAAAGTGTGGATCTAATTGATTTTTTAAGGCATCAAATTTCGCAGATGCTGTTCCTGCTATAATTTTTTGTTCTTTTACTTTAGTTTCCTGAAGGTGTTTATAGTAGAATATGGCTAGAATAACAAAACTTACTAAAAGAGAGATTATAAGAACTACATAATACTCTTGAGGTTTTTCTTCTGAAAGAAATTGATTTAAGGTTCTATTTCCAAAAATAACCTCGTGTACAATTCGGATAAAAAACACGGAAACTGCAGAAACCCCTAATACCCCAATTGCAAATACAACAACCGTTTTAATTGTAAAAAAAGTATTTTTAAAACGAGCTAGTACATACTTAAAAAAATAGGCATTTACCAAATACAATACCACTGCATACAGTTGATTGTAAGTAAACATAACTAACAGTTCTTTTCCGTTAGAAAATTCATAACCATTAGAGTATCTTATAATTCCCAATACAATAAAAATGATGAATCCAATAAAAAATGCTTTTCCTATTTCTTTTAAAAACTGAGTCATATTTATTTATTTTTAATAATTGGAATTTTGTGCTTTTAGTGTAGTTTAATTTCAAAAACGACTAATTCTCCATTCTTTACTTCAAACTTAGCATCCTCCCATTTTGGAGGTCCCATTACCGTATTTGGATTGTTAGAGGTTCCGGTGTCTTCTTTTGGAAATATTCCCATAAGTAAATCTATTTCTCCATTATCATTTTCATCGTGATAAACAGATACAGCATACACCCCATCTGGAATATTAGTAAAGGTAACGCTCGATTCCTGATTGATTATAATTACAGAAAGAGACTGCTCTGGCTGTCTTAGAAAAGTTTCTTCCGCTACAAAAAGTCCGACCATTGCTTTTCCTTCATTAGAGTTAAATCCCAACATATTTACCTCAATAGTATTATTTTGTGCCTGAAGAAACAAGCCAGTTAAAAGTAGTGTGAAATAAGTAAGTACTGTTTGCATGATTATTTTTTAATTATAGTACAAATATGCAATAGGTAAAGCTACTTAAAAAATTGAGAGTGCTCAATTGTTATATTTTAGGGATGAAATGTAATTAAAAGAGAAAAGACTTGGTCATTACTAATTTAATATTTGTTCTCTTTATTATTGCTTTTAAGAAAAATTACAAATCTAACTTCCTCCTATAACACCCTCAAATAGCTTATATTTGCAGCATTACAAACCCCTCATTATGAAACTTGATATTACCACTTCACAATTTCAGAAAAAAGTACTAGAAAACTCCAAACCAGTTGTGGTTGACATTTACACTTTACGATGCCCAAATTGTAAAGTAATCGACCCTATTTTTGAAGCTGCTGCTGAAGCTTATAAAGAAAACTATTCTTTTTACAAGTTAAACGCTTCAGAGAATATGGCCATTGCTAAAAAATATAAAGTGTTGGGTGTACCAACATTGTTGTTTTTTAGACACGGAAAATTAGTAGATAAAAAAACGGGGGTGATGAAACAGCAAAACATTGAAAAAAGACTGGCAAAAACGGTTGATTATACTACTGAAAAAGCAAGCAAAAAAGAAGTGACAGGATATTTTAAAATGCCGTGGAGGTAATATTCAGTAAGCAGTAAGCAAAAATAATATTAGTCTAAAACAAAAAATAAAATTTTGGGAAATACTTTTAATTTATTCGAAGTAGTTCGTAAACTCCTTGAATTTTATTTTTAAAATTGCCACTTCATTTTCTGCTTCAATTAATGACTTTGTCGCCATTAAACTGTGCATATTGTCTTCAATATCGCTGAAAAAATTATGAATCTGTTCCCACAACTCTCCTTCATACGAATCGTCTAACATTATTACTTTTGCATCATTAAAAACATCTTTCCCTAATTGATTATATACCAAAATATCATCAGATTTAAAATCATTTAAGTCGTTTACAATGACATTAATTTGAGACATCGTTTCTTGAGATAGTTTCCATTTTTCGCCATTATTCATTTGCAAATCTTGATTCATACGCATTTTTAGAGCTGAACCATAATCTACATCATACAAAGCCTCAGCTATCAATCGTAACTCCTCTTGATCATATACCAACTTGGGCATTAAATTAAACTTTCTAACAGCACCAGGCATAAGGGTGTTTTCTTCAGATGGATTATTTATTATTTCCATAACAGCAGTAATAAACTCATCCTTTATAGGATAGGTGGGTTTGTAGTGTTCTTGTACTCTAAGAAAAGGAGGTGCTAGCATTTGATCTCTTCTAGCGGGATCTGGCTTTTCAAAATGGCAAATAAAGCATTTCTGTTGCATTAATTTATAGCCCTTAGAGGTATATGCTGTTTCTTTATTTTCGGTTGCTAATTCTGTAACAACACTTTCGCTTTTTTTGTAGGCATCTTTTTTATTGTTATTACAACTTATAAAAGTTACTAATAATAAAAGCACTAATAATAGCTTGGTTTTCATAGATCTTCGGTTTTGACAAAGTTACAAATAAAGGGTTGAATTTTTAATATATGAACGTTGCTATCTAGCAATTTTTAATCAATCAAAATAATAATGATAATTTAAGAAATCTACCTTTCTAGAATTAACAGCCGTTTTAATAATTGATGATTAATTAATTAAATTAATTGCGGTTAATACTGTATTTTTTTTCACTACTTCATTTATGAAAGTATCTTGATTAGATACTGCTATTACGGGTTAATATGACCTAGCAATAATTTAGGTTATTTCAATTATCTCCACTAGAAACTGCAGCGGTTACTGGTATTTGTAGTTAAACTTTTTATCTATTTGATTAATTTTCGTTAATTTTATTTACATCGTCAAGTAACTCTTTATAAGATTGATAAATACCAAATCTAAATTTCCTGTTTTCTCCCTTAATAATTACTGTTGCAGGCAATGCCCCATACCAAGTACTGTCAATTTTATCTGTCCAAGCAGAATAATTCTGATCTTCAAGTAAGGCGACTTCCGGAATGATATTATATTTTTTTACAAAAGGATATACTCGGCTTTCCAAATGTTTGACCTGATCTAGGCTAATGAGTAATATCTTTAAATTTTTATTTTGAAATTCTTTTTCCAGTTCTTTAAAATGAGGCATTTCTTTAAGACAAGGAGGACAGGAAGTTGCCC
>JAUVAS010000067.1 GCA_030591585.1 Flavobacterium sp.
AAGTTTCTTCAGGATTTATAGTTGCAACAACTCCATTCTCTTGTAAAATAATATAATCCCAATCTTTACTATTTATGGCGCCAACCGAAATACCTGACATTAAATGCTCTTTTAAAGAAGCTCCAGAAATAGATGTAGATTGTGTATAGGCAGTAACTTCAGGGTTGCCTGCATCGTAAAAGTTTTGTACGTGTGTTTCAATTCCGCCATTAGCGATGGTTAGACTATTTCCAATAAAAAGAATGTTAATGGTTGTTGGGTTATCTACATCATCATCGGTGTTGTTATCCTGTTGAGATGATGAAATAGGGCTATTGTCATTATTACAAGAGAGTAATAGTAGTATCACTATAAAATTAATGAATTTCATTTTTGCAGTTTTTCTTTCTGTATAAATATAATAAAAATATAGTTCCCTCACTCAGAAGGTAGCTTCACTCAATGGTGGTTTTATAAGAATGTGATTGAAACTAGATTTACATCATAATCTTTAAAACCATAGCGTTATGAAAACAATTTTACACATTTTAGTCGTTGCATTATTTGCAATTAATTTACAAGCTCAGGAAAAAACAATTTCAGGAATTATTACAGAAAGCTCTGGTATTCCTCTGCCAGGTGTTAATGTTATAGTGAAAAACACAAGTAATGGGGCTCAATCAGATTTTGATGGCCTGTATAGCTTACAGGCTTTTGTTGGTCAAACTTTAGTGTTTAGTTATGTTGGGTATATTACTGTTGAAAAACAGATTACAGCATCAGGAACTACTATTAATATACAAATGGAAGAAGATACTTCTGTTTTAGAAGAAGTTGTTGTTACTGCAATGGGGACAAGAAAAGAGAAGAAAGCCTTAGGTTATTCGGTTAGTAGTGTTTCATCTGAATCAATTTCTAGGAAACTTTCTGGAAAATCTGCAGGAGTCCTAGTTAAAAAAGATAATCCACAATCTGGATTGTTAACAGCTGGAGAAATTAATGATTTAGAGAAATGGGATGAATGGTTAAAACTGCAGAAAGAAAATGAATTTAATGAATTTCAAGATAAATGGGGTTTTTATCTAAAAAATAAAATTGAAGTTACAATTCTAGATAAGAATGGAGATAAAGTAAATAATGTAAAAGTCAAATTATATAATGAAAATAAAAAAGTGATTATGACTGGCAGAACTGATGTTTATGGAAGAATTACTATGTTTAGAGGCTGGGAAAACACTTGTAATGGTGATCCATTTTTAATACAAATTTATGGTGGTAATAAAATATTTGGTAAAAAAATTGATGCTAAAACTACAAATGTTTCTTTTGTATTAGACGATACCAGTATATCTAATGATATAGATATAATGTTTACAATTGATGCAACTGGTTCTATGGGAGATGAAATAAATTATTTAAAATCTGAATTAAAAAATATAATTACAAGACTAGATAAAGGTATCCAACAAAAAAGGGTTGCACTTACTTTTTATCGAGATCAAGGAGACGAATATTTAGTTAGAGACTTTGACTTTAATTATAATATTAATGAAGTTAAAGAAAATTTATCAAATCAATTTGCAATGGGAGGAGGAGATTATGAAGAAGCGGTAGAACAAGCATTAATAGCATCAATGGCTAAATCATGGAATGAAAATGCAAAATCAAAATTACTTTTTTTATTATTAGATGCACCCCCTCATTTTACTGAAAAAAATGTTGAAATTATCAAAACTCAAATAAAACTTGCACAAGAAAAAGGAATCAAAATAATACCAATTGTGGCTAGTGGAGCCAATAAAGATGTAGAATTTTTAATGAGATTCTTTAGTGTGTCAACAAATGGAACTTATGTGTTTTTAACTGATGATAGTGGAATAGGTAATACACATTTAAAGCCTTCTACAAGTGATTTTAAGGTAGAGAAATTGAATGATTTAATTGTGCGTTTAATAGAGTATTATTCAGGAATAGATAGTTAAATTGTTTGATGATTAGTTTTTTTCAAGGCCTGCTAAGTTTTTAAAAACCTAGCAGGTCTATTTTTTTAAACCTGTATAACCCCCAAATTAAATTTCTTTTCAATAGGAGCGTGGTTTGCAGCTTCAATACCCATAGAAATCCAAGTACGTGTATCTAAAGGATCTATTACAGCATCTGTCCAAATTCTGGAAGCGGCATAATATGGAGAAATTTGATCGTCATAACGAGCTTTAATCTTGTCGAAAAGTTCTTTTTCTTCCTTTTCAGTAATATCTTTACCTTGCTTTTTTAAGGAAGCAGCTTCAATTTGCAACAATACTTTTGCAGCACTATTACCACTCATTACCGCTAAGGCAGCACTTGGCCAGGCAGCAATTAATCTTGGATCGTATGCTTTTCCACACATGGCATAATTCCCTGCCCCGTAGGAGTTTCCGATAATAATAGTAAATTTTGGAACCACGCTATTACTTACAGCATTGACCATTTTAGCACCATCTTTTATAATTCCGCCATGTTCACTTTTACTGCCTACCATAAATCCGGTGACATCTTGTAAAAATACCAACGGAATTTTTTTCTGATTGCAATTGGCAATAAAACGAGTAGCCTTATCTGCACTGTCACTATAAATAACACCGCCAAACTGCATTTCACCTTTTTTATTTTTCACAAGGGTACGCTGGTTGGCAACAACACCAACAGCCCAGCCATCAATTCTGGCATATCCTGTTAGGATTGTTTTTCCATAGTCTTTTTTATATTCTTCAAACTCAGATTTGTCCACCAAGCGTTTAATGATTTCACGCATATCGTATTTATCTGCTCTGGACCTTGGAAGAATTCCGAAAATATCTTGTTGATTTTCAGTTGGCTTTAAAGGTTTTTCGCGATTATAACCCGCCTTGTCAAAATCTCCAATTTTAGAAAAAATATTTTTAATTTTATCTAAAGCATCCTTGTCATCCTTGGCTTTATAGTCGGTTACACCACTAATTTCACAATGAGTGGTAGCTCCACCCAAAGCTTCATTATCGATAGTTTCACCAATTGCAGCTTTTACCAAATACCCTCCAGCTAAGAAAATACTCCCAGTTTTATCTACAATCATTGCTTCATCGCTCATAATTGGTAGGTAAGCACCACCAGCAACACAAGAACCCATAATAGCAGAAATCTGAGTAATTCCCATACTGCTCATAATAGCGTTGTTTCTAAAAATTCTTCCGAAGTGTTCCTTGTCAGGAAAAATTTCATCTTGCATCGGCAAATAAACTCCAGCACTATCCACTAAATATATGATTGGTAGTTTGTTTTCGATAGAAATTTCCTGAGCACGCAAATTCTTTTTAGCCGTTATAGGAAACCAAGCTCCTGCTTTTACAGTAGCATCATTAGCAACAACAACACATTGCTTCCCGCTAACATAACCAATTTTCACTACCACACCGCCACTTGGGCAACCACCATGTTCTTTGTACATTCCCTCGCCAGCAAATGCGGCAATTTCAATATTTTTCGATTTCGGGTCTAATAAATAATCTATCCGTTCACGAGCAGTCATTTTTCCTTTAGCGTGATGTTTTTCAATTCTTACTTTCCCCCCACCTAACTTAACTTTAACAAGCTTTTGCTTTAGTGCTGAGGTTAATAATTTATTGTAATCTTCGTTTTTATTGAAGTTTAAATCCATAGCTGTTTTTTGCATTGTGCTAAAATACAAAATGCCTAGTAATACTTTTATAGTTTTTAGTTTTAAAACTGAAGTTAAAGTATTCCATATTGCTTCCTTAAAAACAATAATTATTACGATATTTGTAGTTCTGCCGAAAAAAAATAAAGGCAGATTACTTTAACTAAATTGGTTCTCCCCAACCTTCTTTGGGTAGCATCTTTGAAATATATTAGATTATGGGAATGAATAAAAATACCGTGTTGGCTTGGGCTACTTTCATTATGATTATCATGGGGTTGCTATTAATTGGTTTAGGAGCTTTTAGATATGCTCATGTTTCGGGCTGGGGTTTTGCCGCTACAGGAGTTGGGTTCCTTGCAAACGCTTGGGTATTTAATGCACTTAAAGGGAGAGTGTAATGTTTCTAGTTTGTGGTTTATAGTTAGTTATAATGAGTCGTATAGATAAATTTGAAGATTTAGAAGTATGGAAAAGAGCAAGAGTTATTTGTTCTTTTGTTGAAGAGTTATTTCAAACAACAGGAATAGGAGATAACTATAGATTACGAAATCAAATGGAAGGAAGTTCAGGCTCTATAATGGATAATATAGCTGAAGGATTTGATAGAGATGGAAACAAAGAGTTTCATAATTTTCTATTTACTCAAAGGGTTCTGTTGCTGAACTTAAATCACAAACATACAGAGCGTTTGATAAAAAACTGATTACTAGAGAACAGTTTGATGAATTATCAGAAATGTGTGAAGTTGAAAAAAATAAAATAGGTGCTTTTATGTATTACCTAAGAAACTCTAAAATTAAAGGTCAAAAGTTCAATACAAATAAGTAAGTTAACCACAAACCACAAACCACAAACTATAGATTATGTCCGACGACAAAAAAGTAATTTTCTCCATGTCTGGAGTCACCAAAGCGTATCAAAATTCGCAAACTCCAGTTCTTAAAAACATATACCTAAGTTTCTTTTACGGTGCTAAAATTGGAATTTTAGGACTTAATGGAAGTGGAAAATCTACCTTACTAAAAATAATTGGTGGAGTAGATACTAATTATCGAGGGGATGTAGTTTTTGCCGATGGTTATACGGTTGGATATTTAGAACAAGAACCTAAATTGGACGAATCTAAAACAGTTATTGAAATTGTAAAAGAAGGCGTTCAAGATGTGGTAGATGTTTTAGATGAATACAACAAAATAAACGACATGTTTGGTTTGCCCGAAGTGTATGAGAATCCTGATAAAATGGAACAACTCATGAATAAACAGGCGAAGCTTCAAGATGAAATAGACGCAAAAAATGCATGGGAGTTAGACACCAAACTTGAAATAGCAATGGATGCATTGCGTACTCCTCCTGGAGATTCTCCCATAAACATACTCTCTGGTGGGGAACGAAGACGTGTTGCTTTATGTAGATTATTACTTCAAGAGCCAGATGTGCTTTTACTAGATGAGCCTACCAATCACTTGGATGCTGAAAGTGTACACTGGTTAGAACACCACCTTTCACAATATAAAGGAACGGTAATCGCCGTAACACACGATAGGTATTTTCTTGATAATGTGGCAGGTTGGATTTTAGAATTAGATAGAGGTGAAGGGATTCCTTGGAAAGGAAATTACTCTTCTTGGTTAGATCAAAAATCGAAGCGTTTGGCTCAAGAAAGCAAAACAGCTTCTAAACGTCAAAAAACATTGGAACGCGAGCTAGAATGGGTACGTCAAGGAGCAAAAGGAAGACAAACCAAACAAAAGGCGCGTTTGAATAATTATGATAAGTTACTAAGCCAAGACCAAAAACAATTAGACGAAAAACTTGAAATCTATATTCCTAATGGACCTCGCCTAGGAACCAATGTAATTGAAGCTAAAGGTGTTTCTAAAGCGTTTGGAGACAAGTTATTATATGAAGATTTAAATTTCAATTTACCACAAGCTGGGATTGTTGGGATTATTGGTCCGAATGGTGCAGGTAAAACCACTATTTTTAAAATGATAATGGGGGAAGAAACTCCAGATAAAGGAGAATTTTTGGTGGGTGAAACTACAAAAATCGCGTATGTAGATCAGGCACATTCCAATATTGATTCTGATAAATCTATTTGGCAAAACTTCTGTGACGGACAAGAACTAATCATGATGGGAGGGAAGCAAGTAAATTCCAGAGCCTATTTAAGCAGGTTTAATTTTGGTGGAAGCGAACAAAACAAAAAAGTATCTATGCTTTCTGGAGGTGAACGAAACCGTTTGCATTTAGCAATGACCTTACGTGAAGAAGGAAACGTTTTATTGCTCGATGAGCCTACAAACGATTTAGATGTAAATACCTTACGTGCTTTGGAAGAAGGGCTTGAAAATTTTGCAGGATGTGCTGTGGTAATTTCTCACGACCGTTGGTTTTTAGATAGAGTCTGTACACATATTCTTGCTTTTGAGGGGGATAGTCAAGTATATTTCTTTGAAGGTGGATTTAGTGAATATGAAGAGAATAAGAAAAAACGTTTGGGTGGTGATTTAATGCCGAAACGTATAAAGTATAAGAAGTTGATTCGGTAGTAAATGACTCTGTAAAGTATATCATTTTAGTAGGGATTATTATTAAATAAATGAACTTAGAAAATATAAAAGTAATCGCATTCGATGCCGATGATACCTTATGGGTTAATGAGCCCTATTTTAGAAATGCAGAAGAGGAGTTTTGTGAGTTGCTTAAAGAGTATATGCCTAAAGAAGAAAGCCATAAAATTCTTTTTGAAATTGAAATGAAAAACCTTCCAGTCTATGGCTATGGTATCAAACCTTTCGCGTTGTCTTTAATTGAAGCGGCTATTATAGTTTCAAATAAAGAGATTCCAATTTCGGTAGTTTCAGAATTGATTATTATAGCTAAAAGGATGCTTCATATGCCAATTGAGTTAATTGATGACATAGAGGAAACTTTAAAAATACTTTCAAAAAAATACCGTTTGGTAATGGCGACCAAAGGTGATTTACTTGATCAGGAAAGGAAGCTTATAAAATCTGGATTAGAAAGTTATTTTCACCATATTGAGGTGATGAGCGATAAAACTCCTAAGCAATACAAGAAACTTATTAAGCAATTAGATATTAATCCAACAGAGTTTTTAATGATTGGCAACTCATTGAAGTCGGATGTACTCCCTGTTTTGGATGTTGGCTCTTATGCAATTCATATTCCTTTTCATACTACTTGGGCACATGAAATAGTGAATGGTAAAGTTTCACATTCTAATTTTCTTACATTGGAAAGAGGGTCAGATTTACTTTCATTTTTATAACCTAAAAACCCTAACTTTACTCCCTTAAAAAAAAATACTATGCAAAATCAGAATCGTTTATTTTTTATCATTATTTTAATAATTCTACTACCTTTTCAGGTTTTTTCTCAACTTCAAAAAAAGTTTAGTTACCTAGATGTTTTTCAGTTAGAATATTCAAAAGATCCGCAGATTTCTCCAGATGGAAATTTTGTAATATACCAACGAATTGGATTTGATATTATGAAAGATAAATCTAAAAGCGCCATTTGGATAGTAACAACAGATGGAAAATCCCATCAAAAGTTAACCAATTTGGAAGCTGACGAAAGTCAGGCTCGATGGTCTCCAACAGGAGATCGAATTGCATTTGTAAGTAAAACTAACGAGGGAAGTGAAATATTCGTTTTTTGGGTTGAATCTGGATCTATTGCAAAACTAACTCAATTAGAAAATAGTCCATCCTCATTAATTTGGTCACCAGATGGTGAAAATCTAGCCTTTTCGATGAAGGTAGATGTAAAGCCTCCTGTAATTGTGAAAATGCCTATAAAACCAAAAGGGGCAAAATGGGCAAAAGAAGCCCGTATTACAGATAGATTGAAACACGAAGCAGATGGTAAAGGATATCTTACCCCTGGTTTTACACATGTTTTTATTATTCCTTCGGAAGGAGGATCGCCTAGACAACTTACTACTGGAAATTTTAATCACAGAGGGACTTTTTCATGGTCTCCAAATGGTCAAGAAATATTCTTTACAGGGAATCTAAATGAAAATTGGGAATATGAATTTAGAAATAGCGAAGTCTATTCAGTTAATATATATACGCAACTTTTTAAAGCGTATACAGACAGAAATGGGCCAGATTTTTTAGCTAAAGTATCTCCAGATGGGAAACTGATTTCATATATTGGATATGAGGATAAAGTACAGACTTATCAAGTAAGTCAGTTACAATTAATGGATAGAAACGGAGCTAATAAGAGGGTGCTTTCTGGAAAATTGGATAGAAGTATTAAGAATGCTATTTGGGCGCCAGACAGTCAAGGACTTTATATACTTTATGATGATCTAGGGAAAACAAAAATTAGTTATATCGACTTACAAGGGAATGTATCTGAAATAGTTGATAATGTTGGAGGAACAAGTATTGGGAGACCCTATTCAAGCGGTAGTTTTTCGCTATCTAATACTGAAAAAATTGCTTACACGATATCATCCTTTGATCGCCCAGCTGATGTCGCTATTGTAGAAAAAAAGACTAAAGAATCAAAAGAATTAACAAGCCTTAATGAAGAATTATTACCGTATCGTGTTATGGGAGCCGTAGAGGAGGTTTGGTATACTTCTTCTGTTGACGGAAGAGACATACAAGGATGGGCTGTTTATCCACCTGAGTTTAATAAACGTAAGAAATATCCTTTATTAGTTGAAAATCATGGAGGGCCTATTCTAAGTTATGGCGGTTATTTTTCTATAGAAATGCAATTGTATGCTGCTGCTGGATATATTGTTTTTTACCCAAACCCTAGAGGCAGTACAAGTTATGGTGAAGAATTTGGAAATTTACTGTATAACAATTATCCTGGTGATGATTATAACGATGTTATGGATGGAGTGGAGTATATGATAAAAAAAGGAAAAGTTGATAAAGATAGATTGTATGTAACAGGAGGAAGTGCAGGGGGAATTATGACAGCTTGGATTATTGGAAAAACCAATCGCTTTAAAGCTGCGGTAGTTACAAAACCTGTTATAAACTGGATTAGCAAGACTTTGACAGCAGATAATTACTATGGATATGCTCACTCTAGATATAAAGGCCAGCCTTGGGAAAATTTTAAAGGCTACTGGAAATTCTCTCCACTCTCATTAGTTGGAAATGTTGAAACTCCAACGATGGTTATGGTCGGGATGAACGATTTGAGAACACCACCCAGCGAAGCAAAACAATTATATCATGCTTTAAAATTACGAAAAATAGAAACTGTATTGGTTGAAATACCAGAGGCCTCTCATGGAATTTCCGCTAGACCAAGTAATTTAATTACTAAAGTATCGCATACCTTAGCTTGGTTTGAGAAGTATAAATAAAGAACCCTCTTTCAAAGAGAATTAAGGTCAGCCTTAGCCGAACATGTTGCGTCTTTGACTTATAAATATGTTGCGGATAAATCTGATAGGCTTCTATTAATTAAAAACGAATCAAACATTGCTATAGAATCAAAGAAATACTATCCATTTTTTGGCATCAATACCTGTACTACAAAAGCAAGCCCCATAACAATACCACAACCCACCACATTCAGCCATAAATAAGGCATTAAGTCAATCCACCAAATGTAAATAATAATGGCTTGGGTAATTAAAGCAGCTACAAATACAGCATTCCCTTTTACATATTTAAAGAAAAAGGCAAGTAAGAATACTCCTAATACATTTCCGTAAAAGATCGAACCTATAATATTCACCAACTGTATCAGGTTATCAAACAAATTAGCAACACAGGCAACGCTTATCGCAATAATTCCCCAAAGCAGGGTAAACCATTTAGAGGCGCGTACATAATGCCTGTCGCTTTTTATACCCACATTACGTTTGTATAAATCCATAGCGGTAGTAGAGGCAAGGGCATTGAGCTCTGAAGCCGTAGAAGACATCGCGGCACTCAAAATCACTGCCAGTAATAAGCCTATCAACCCTCGGGGTAACTGGGTAAGTATAAAATGTATAAACACATAATCTTTGTCGTTGGTTTCGGCGTCGGGATTGGCTTTTACAATCAATTCCTTGGTTTGTGAACGTAAGTCTTGGTCAAGATCGTTTAAGTATTTAATCTCTTTAGAAAGGTTTTTTTTTTCCGAAGTACTTTCAGAATTTACAAAGAGCAATTGCTTTTCTCTAATTGAAATATCTAAGTCTTTTTTATCGGTTTCTAAGGCTAATAAATCTGAAGCATATTCAGAATTCCTAACATCTTCTATCGCTGCAGGATTAAAATTTAAAGGGGTATCGTTAAATTGATAAAATACAAATACCATCACACCTACCAACAGTATAAAAAACTGCATCGGTATTTTTAAAATCCCGTTCATAATTAATCCCATCTGACTTTCCTTCACCGATTTTCCGCTAAGATAGCGTTGCACCTGACTTTGGTCGGTACCAAAATAGGAGAGGGCTAAAAAGGTTCCGCCAATAATGCCACTCCAAAAAGTGTAGCGGTTGTCAAAATCGAAAGAGAAATCCAGTATTTCCATCTTTCCGCCGGCAGCAGCAATGTCTAATGCCTTTGTAAACGAAATATCCAAAGGAAGATAATTAAGGATAATCAAAAACGAAATAAACATCCCAGCAAAAATAACACCCATTTGTTGTTTCTGGGTAATGCTCACAGCCTTAGTACCACCGCTAACCGTGTAGATGATAACGAGTGTACCGATAATAATATTAAGGGTTACCAGATCCCAACCCAATACAGAAGATAAGATAATGGAAGGCGCAAAAATGGTAATTCCAGCCGCCAGTCCACGCTGTATTAAAAAGAGAATAGCGGTTAAGGTTCTTGTTTTTAAATCGAACCTGCTTTCTAAAAACTCGTAGGCGGTAAATACTTTTAACTTATGGTATAAGGGAATAAAAACAATACAGATAATCACCATCGCAATAGGCAATCCAAAATAGAATTGTACAAAGCCCATTCCGTCGTGGAAAGCCTGTCCTGGCGTAGATAAAAAGGTAATGGCACTTGCTTGGGTTGCCATGACACTTAAACCAATGGTCCACCAATTAGAGTCGTTACCTCCTTTTAAATAATCGGTAACGTTTTTATTTCCGCGTGTTTTGTAGGTACCGTATACTACAATAAATGCTAGGGTGCTTCCTAAAATAATCCAGTCTAGTAGTGATAACACCATATTATGAAAATCTATTCATTAAAAAATAAAACAAAATAATATAGATAGTATTTAAAAGTAATACCCAAGTATAACTTGCTTTCCAAGTAAATTTTATAGTTTGTTCTTCGTCTTCTTTCATATTTATTACCCGCGAAAGTGGGTATCTTTTTTTCACCACAAAGTTCTCAACGGGTTTCTTAGTGTTCTTTGTGGTTAATTAGTTTATTCTTTCCCAACAGACAACAAATTAGCAAACAATCGGTATGCCCCAGATACTCCTGCGGGTAGTTCTCTAAAAAAACTTATTCCCGTATAAATATAATACCCTTTTCCATATTGGGCAACCAATAAAGACCCTTTGGTCTGTTTACTGTTTTTGTCGTGCATTCCTAAAATAGGAGTAAACTCCTTTGCCCATTTATTTGGGAAGTAAAGCCCACGTTCTTGTACCCAACCTACAAAATCTGCTTGTGTAATTTTATTGGGATAATTTAAAACAGGATGCTTGGGAGCCAAAAATGTTACTTCAGAAAACTCATCGGTTACTCTATCTCTGGATAATTCTAACTCATAAGGTGCCAATTCTTTCGTAACCAACCGGTGACTGGTATTGTATTGTAAAATCAATGTTCCGCCGTTTTCTACATATTTATTGAGTTCGGTTTGTTTAAAAGCCAGTTCTGGAACGGTATTATAGGCTCTTATTCCCACCACAATGGCGTCAAATTCTTGTAGTTTTTCTGAAGTGATTTCTGAAGGAACTACTGTAGTAACCTGATAGCCTATTTGTGCTAAACTCTCCGGAATAGCATCTCCTGCACCCTTGATATAACCAATAGATTCCCCTTTTTTCTGAAGGCTAATATGTACCGCTTTCGCTTGTGAAGGAAGCAAGACACTTTGATAGGGAATGTGATTGTACGCTATTTCAACCAATTCTTTATCAAACGTTTTATCACCTATCTGAATCTTGGGTTGTAGCAGTCCTTCACTTTGATTTGCAGGTGGCTGGACGGTGAAAAATACTGTTTTCTCTTCTCCTTTTTTCGCTAAAGTAAATTCCTGTTGAGTAGGGGTAACAGTCCAGTTACTAGGATGTTGCAAAGTCACTGTTCCGTTAATGTCATCTTTTCCTGCTTTGATTATTACAGGAATTTGTTTGGCATCATTGGTAGAAAAAACAATCACCTTTTCAGGAATGCTTGATGTAACTTCTGGAAGAACATCAAAGGGTTGGTACACTTCTCCCTTTACAGGATCGTTGTATTTATAGAGTAGGTTTTTGCTGATGTCTATCGAAACTCCTTCAATGGTTAGACTAAAAGTAATAGGGAATCTCATCATTCTTTCTGGCAAACCAATTAGGTTTTTATCGGTTACTTTATACATTCCAATAGTTCCTTCTTCTTTTAGCCAGTAAGGGGTGCTAAAAGTGGTTTCAGAAAAAGTGTATTCGGTACTTTCTAAAGTGTATTTCGTATCCTTTTTAAGTGGTGTTGCCATTAGCGTAGACGGAAAAGAAACAATAGGCGATCGTACAGAACCTAACTTAATAACCGTATTAGACCTGTTAATAGCTTCAATCGTTACGCTTATGTTTCCTCTGGGAGAAACACGTTGCTCGCTGGCTACAGCTTCTAAATACAAACCTGCACAGTCTGCAATAATGCTTTTAATTTCTTCTAGCTTAATAGCTTTCCAATGATCTTCTGGAAGTTGCTGTATTAACTGATAGGCTTCCATAAGTGTAGGAATCATTTCCGAAGGATTTTTAAAATTGAAATCTTTTTCTAAGGAATTCAAAATACTGCCAATCACTTTACCGCCCTCAATACGAGTCCAAGTGGTATTGATGCCATCAAATAAATTAGACTTATTCTTCGGAAAATCTCCTTTTAAGAATTCTAGATATTCTATCTGAGAACCTCTAATCCCCGTATTTCCGAAGCCTTGCGATTTGTGCATACTTCTACTCAAAGCAGCAATCTCACCATTTGAAAGTCCTAAGTTTGGGTAGTAACTCCCGGTTTCTACTTCCACCAACTTAGATTTGTCTGCCTTGGCAAACTTCTCTTTAGATCCATAAAACCACCACGAGGTATTAAAAAATAAGCGTTTGGCTTGCCAAGTTCCATAGGTCTTTGCGGTTTCTGGATATTTGCTAGCATCACCCACCAAATCGAAAGCATCCATACTCAGCATTGCCGAAGCAGTATGATGCCCGTGGGTGCTTCCCGGGTTTTTATAATCAAACCGATTAATAATAATATCGGGCTGAAACTTCCGAATAGTCATTACTACATCTCCAAGCACTTCTTTTTCGTTCCAGATTTCTAAGGTTTCATCTGGATGTTTGGAATAACCAAAGTCATTGGCGCGGGTAAAAAACTGTTCACCGCCATCGGTTCTTCTAGCAACTAATAGTTCCTGAGTTCTAATTACTCCTAATAATTCTCTTATTTCTGGACCTACTAAATTTTGTCCGCCGTCTCCACGAGTGATAGATAGATAGGCTGTTCTTGCGTGAACATCGGTTGATAAATAAGAAATTAATCGTTGATTTTCATCATCTGGATGCGCCGCAATATATAAGGCAGCCCCTAAAAAATTAAGCTTTTGGAGCTTGTGGTATATTTCTGAAGTAGTTGGTTTTTGTGGTTGTTGTGCTAGGAGAGGAGAAAGGCAAAATATGAATAAGAGTAGGGTTATAGTGATTTTTTTCATGGAGTAGTGTTTGTTGCTAACTTCAAATATACTTAAATTGAAAAAAGAGCAAAAGAGAATTAATTATTATTTAACACAAAATTCCTGCGAAGGCAGGAATTCCACCAATCACTTGCCTTTTTATTGATCCAAAAAATAGAGGCCTTATTTGTCAAAATAAGCTCTTTTAAAAGACCAGAAAAAAGAGTGAGTATTAACTAAATCTAAAAGCAAAGCCTCTTAAAACGAGGTTTTTTCTTTAATTATTTTGATTTATTTGAGCTTGTGCAACGATTACCGTTGTTGGCAACAGTACTTTTTACGTTAGGCTATTTCAATATTCAGATGTTTGCCAAGTCCTAACTCAATTAACTTGTAATAAGTGGAAACCTGAATATCGCTCAATCCACGTTCAATTCGAGATATGTAGCTTTTTTTCGTTCCAGTTCTTTCAGCAAGCTCTTCTTGTGTTAAATACATTTCTTTACGAGCTTCTTTTAACATTACACCTAAGCGAAAAGGAACTAAAGTAAGTTTTATTCCAGACGAAAGTATTTTCAAAAAATTTAAATACCGAAGTGAGTATGTAATAAAAATGCTCAAAAACTATGTGTATTTAAATCCTGGACTTACTATAGATTATAATGGAGAAAAGTTTTATTCAGAAAATGGATTGAAAGATTTATTGGAGGAAAACATTCCTGAAGGAGATATGTTATATCCTATCATTCACTTGAAGGGAGAAGATATAGAAATTGCCATAACTCATAGTAAAACTCAGTATAGCGAAGAATATCACTCTTTTGTTAATGGTCAAAATACCACACAAGGAGGAACCCATCAAGCGGCATTTAGAGAAAGTTTGGTAAAGACAATTCGCGAATTCTACGGAAAGAATTATGAAGCTAGTGACATTCGTAAATCTATTGTTTCGGCAGTAGCCATAAAAGTAATGGAACCTATTTTTGAAAGTCAGACAAAAACCAAATTAGGCTCAATAGATATGGGAGGCGATTTGCCTACAGTACGTTCTTATATCAACGATTTTAT
>JAUVAS010000003.1 GCA_030591585.1 Flavobacterium sp.
AACAGCATAAAAGGTCTTTAAAAAAGAGATGAAAATTACCAAAAATGGTAAATATTTAGCAATTTGCACATTGCATACGTTCTTATAAATACTGATGTAGTAAAGGATTTGGTTAGCCTTCTTTCGGTATGCTTTTACCTAACAGGCACCAAAACACAGGTGATTACAGGTATGGCTTCCAAGGGCAAGAGATGGATGATGAGATAAAAGGCGAAGGAAATAGTTTAGATTTTACATTTCGTATGTATGGAAGTAGAGAAGGCAGATTTTTGAGTTTAGATCCGCTTTCTGCTCAATATCCTCATAACTCTCCTTATGTTTTTGCAGAAAATAGAGTTATTGATGGAATAGAACTAGAAGGATTAGAATATCTAGATAAGGATAAGGCTATGGTGGAAGCAATAAGTGGCACCTTATTTATTAAATTAGAAAACTTTAGTGAATTATCTCAAAAGAATATATTAAAATCTAATAGTCAATTATTCTATCACAATACAGAGGGATTAGCTTATGGAGACTTAGCTTTAAGAGCTTCAATTATCCCCACTCCCGATCAGCTTCCGTCTGTAGCACCAGATGAAGAGGAAAATTTTAATAGAAATTCTTATCAGGAAAATTCTACTTACTATAGAAAAGTAAATGGCAAAGGAGGGGGCTTTAATTTAGTAAAGGAAAATTACTCTCAAACTCTAACTTCTAAGGCACCGACAGTAAAAGCAGGTGCTGCTGGTCTTTTATTTCTTGTTGATTTAGCAGTGCAAGCGAAAAATGTAAGTAATAAATTAATAGTGACACGTGATCATTCTAAATTAGAATTCCAAACAAAGTCTTGGGAACATAGAGATTGGAATGATAATTTATTATCTGGAAATAGTGCGGTAGTTGATAAAGTTTACAGAGATCTAGAAACCGCTTTAAGTACACCAGGTCTTGTGCCTGATGAAGTTAGGTCTGATGTTAATGCTATGAGTAATTTATTTAATGTTGTTTTATTTGGAGGTAATGGAAATGAAGGAGAACAGATTACAGAATTAGGACTTAAAATTTATAGAGAAATATCAAATCCAGAATATGGCAAAAGTCTTGAGCTTTTAGAGATTAAATTAAAAGAATGGGAGAATAAGTCAAATGGCGGGAAAGAAGATGAAGAAAAATAAAGATAGCATAGCGATGAATAGTAAGTATATATTTTTAACATTAATGATATTTTCTATCAGCATAAATTGTGAAAAACCACGGCAGATAGAACAATGGAATATGCAGAAAATGTTTTATCAAGAAATAGATTTATTTAAAGAATCTATTAAAAATGATCCATATAAATTGGTTCCCCTATATATTGATTTTGAGACCAATGAATTGTATTTTTTTATTAAAGATAAAAGGATAGATGCAAGCTTCACTTTATCTAACGTTGAAAACAAAGATTATTCTTCAATGAAAATATATTATTCAAATGATGAACGATTTATTGGTGATTACTTTATGAAAATCGACACGTTAATATCTTCTAATATTAGTCTAGACCTAAGAATAATTATAGAGAATAAAAATGTTTATTTTCTTGGACAAAGATTAGAGTTAAAATAGGTATAATAGACAAAAATGAGACTGTTTTTATTGCTCCAGTTTTTGAGTAAGGTCAGCTTGGTAATGCAGTAAACTGGTGTTTTTGCAAATTCATTTAACAAATTAATTGTAAAACAGTTAGGAATACTCCATACTTATTTTTACATTTAAACTCTCCCTAATTAATTTTCTAGTTATTCTAGTTTTAGCACATGAGTTCATCGTAACTCAAAATCAATTTTTTATTTAAAGATTAATATTATGGCTAAAGCATTTTCAGTTGCAAGTTGGAACGTAGAACATTTTGGCAACTCACGAAAAATTAATGGAAAAAAAGAAACTTCAAAACAAATTAAGAAAAGAATAGAGCGTGTGGCTAATTATTTAAAAGTAGTTAATGCTGATGTTACAGGGATTTATGAAGTTAGTGGGGCTCAAGTTTTCTCTATTTTTAGAGATATTTTTCCAAACCACCACTTTTTTATAACTGAAGGAAGACAAACACAGGAGATTTTAGTCATGGTAAAGCCCAATGTTAATGTTTTTATTACCCAAAAAACAGAATTTAAATCAGGCAGCAGTTATTTAAGACCCGGAGCCCTTGCAACGGTAACTGTTAGTGGAGTTAATTATCCTATTCTATTTTTACATTTAAAATCATTGCCTAATCCAAAAGGATTTGGATTAAGAGATGATATGATAACCAAAGCAGTAGAGTTTAAAAGCAAGATTTTAAAAAGTATGCGTCATCGTCTTAAAGAGGAACAAGGATTAAGCACATTGCCCCCAGTAAGCGCAGTTCCTCCAATTAATTATATTTTTTTAGGAGATTTGAATATCATGGGTATGAACTATAGAGGTAGAGTTAATGATATTACTGCTATTGATGAAATGTCCAATTTAGATAAGCTTTGTCAAAGAAATAGTGTTCAAATGAGACGTCTAGATAAAACTTTTGATTTAACCTATCGAAAAGATGCCTCACTTGAGAGCGATTTAGATCATGTGGTTGCTTCGAACAATTTAAGTTTTAAACAATTTAATGGCAAGAGTGTCGAGGTTATGGGCTGGCCTAATGAATCTACTAATGCTAAACGAGATAAATGGAAAAGGGATTTTTCTGATCATGCATTATTATATTTTGAAGTCCAAAAATTGTAATTTTATTATATAAAAAGAAAAAATGTCAAAACAAGAAACCCAAACATCAGACTATAGAATTAGAAAGCTTATTGGAATCTTAGGTTTATCCTTACCCTTTATTTTACCAATTGCAGCATGGGAGTTTTTATCCTCAATAAGTCATTATTATTACCTTACACTTTCTTCCTTATTATTCATCATAATTTTATCCTCTTTTGGATTGTTCTTAATATCCTATAAAGGCTATAAAATTGATCCAGAAACAGAAAAAGTAAGTGATGACTTGGTGACTAATATTGCTGGACTAGCAGCTTTAATAGTCGTTTTTATTCCAACCTCATGCCTGGATAGTGCAAGCGATATTATTGCGGCATTTTGTAATACATGTGAGAACCCTTTATTTGGTCATACAAATAAGATAAAAGGAACTATACATTTAATAAGTGCAGGCGTATTTATCTTTTCAATGGGATGGATGTCTAAATATAAATTTACTAGAAGTGATAACCAAAGGAATAATAAAATCTACCGTTTTTGTGGCAATATTGTTTGGTCATCTATTGGGATTCTCATAATCTTAGTTATACTTGAAAAACTTAAAATACATTTTTGGATGGATACATACTATGTTTTCATTTTAGAAACTTGTGCAATTATTCCTTTTGGTATTTCATGGCTTGTAAAAGGAAAGGTTATAGAAGACGCTATTGAGATTAAGAATAAATTCTTAAAAAATAATTAACTATTAGCTCACTACTTAATAAAGAATTGAATTTTTATCCGCCTTATCATTTTCTTAAAAGAAAGCGATAATGTGTAGATGTATTTTTATAAAAAAAATCCTGTTTGCTATTTCGCAGAAACTAATTTTAGACTCCAAAGAGACCAATTTGGAATCTTATTAAAAGACCGTCTTTTCCACTTCTATATACTAGGTCGTACTGGAACAGGAAAAACCACACTTTTGCAAACAAAAATATCACAAGATATTTTTCAAGGACGAGGAATCTGTTTAATTGATGTTCACGGAGATTTAGTTGCTAAAGTGATGCGGAAAATCCCTAGCCATAGACAAAAGGATGTTATTTATTTAGATGCCACTAATCCTGATTTAGAGCTTGGATACAATCCTCTTAAAAAGGTCTCTTATGAAAAACGTTCTCTGGTAACTTCAAATATTTTAGAAGTATTTCAGAAATTATGGGGAACACAAGGGTGGGGAGTTAAGATGTCCCATATACTGCGGAATGTACTGCTTACCCTACTCGACCAACCTCGCACTTCATTTACTGATATAATACGAATCCTTAACGATACAGAGTTCAGAAACAGTTGTATTCCAAACATTGTAAACGAAGAAGTAAAAACCTTTTGGGAAAAAGAGTTTAAGAACTATGGAAAGACAGACCTTATTCCTATCTATAACAAACTAGGCGGCATCCTCTCCTATCCGTCTGTAAAGAGAATTCTTGTTGATAATAAAAAACAAATATCTCTACGGTCGATAATCGACAATAGAAAAATATTGTTGGTAAACATTGCAAAAGGTTCTATCGGAGCTGAAGCGTCTTATATTCTGGGTTCACTCCTAGTAACATCACTATCTGCTGCTGCTTTTTCTCGTATTGATACACCCGAGGAGTTACGCCCATACTTTTTCATCTACCTTGATGAGTTTCAGAATTACACCAACCTTTCCCTTGTAGAAATGTTATCAGAACTACGTAAGTTCCGAGTAGGAATTATTATGGCGCATCAATATATTTCACAATTAGATCCGAAAATTAGAGATGCAGTACTCGGTAACGTGGGGACAATAGTTTGTTTTCGACTTGGTCAAGCAGACGCCAAGTTTATGGAAAAAGAATTTTATCCCATTTTTGAATCATCAGATTTTGTGAATCTCGCCAACTACGATATCTATTTAAAACTGATGATTAGTGGTAGTCCTTCAAAGGCTTTTTCCGCTTCAACCCTACTTCCTCATCAAATAAAAACACCTAACATTTTGCGTTAGTCTACCACCTAAATTTTTAATGGCTCATACTACTTGTAAATATGAACCTTTAAAAAAATAGACTATGAAAAACAAATTACCTATGCTCCACTGTTTAGGAAGCTATGTTGTAGAACTTTGTTATTCGCGACCACTGCTAAGTGAAATGTATAACGTTACATGCGCTGAAGATGCCGAAAAGTATTTACGCCTTTTTATTAATCCTAAACAACTTGACTTGCGTGAATGCTTTTGGGTCATCTTAATGACAAATGCCAATCGTATTATAGCTATTTCAGAAGTTGCCACAGGAACAAGTAAAGGAGTGCAACCTAATCCGAAATACATCTTTCAGTTAGCACTTTTAACAAATGCTAGTGCCATAATAGTTGCGCACTCACATCCTAGTGGAAATTTGAATATTTCTGTAAGTGATATCAAGGAAACCAGAAAGATCTCTCGAATTGCAAAAGCAATGGATATAACTCTACTCGACCACATCATTATTACCTCTGAATCATTCGTTTCACTGGCTCAAGAAAACAAGTTGTAACGAAAATTTATTCCCTTTTACCCTTAACCTATTTATGCCCAAAACACCCATCACCTACTATGGCGGTAAGCTTAATTTATTAAAAGAAATTTTACCTCTCATTCCTAAGCATCGAATCTATACAGAATCCTTTTTTGGAGGTGGTGCAGTATTCTTCGCTAAAGAAAAAGTAGAATCAGAAATCATTAACGATACCAATAATATGGTGGTGAATTTCTTTGAGGTAGTTAAAACAGATTTTGATCGCCTAAAGCTAAAAATTGAAATGACCCTGTTTTCAAGAGCCAGTTATAGTGTTGCTAATATGATTTACAAAATGCCACACCTGTTTGATAAAATTCAACAAGCTTGGTCATTCTACATTGCAACCAATATGGGATTTTCTTGCCAAATAGGCTCGTGGGGTTATGACAAGTACGGTAAACGAGTAAAGGCTTTTCAAAATAAGAAACTACTTTTTAACCAAGAGATGTTTGAGCGGTTAGAAAATGCACAGATTGAAAATAATGATGCTTGCAAAGTCATTCAAAGCCGAGATATGGAAGATGCATTTCATTATGTTGATCCTCCATATATTGATTCTAATCAAGGACACTATGGTGGCTATACAGAAAGTAATTACAAGCTATTGCTTGATACATTAACTAATGTCAAAGGGAAATTCCTTTTGAGTTCCTATCCTTCAGAAATTCTTACTCAATACACCAAAAAAAATGGCTGGCATACTTTAGTCTTTGACAAACCACTCTCAGCAAAAAAAGCAGTGAAGGGAAAATCAAGAGACAGGAAAATTGAAGTACTTACTTCTAATTACCCAATATAAGTCCTTAAAAGGATATCCAACAATTTAATAGTAACCCCTGTCTGCCGACAGGCAGGCTTTAAAAAAAGATACTCGCTTTCTCGGGTAAAAATTATGAAAAAAGTAATTGAAAAAACTGTCAATCTTGATTTGGTTGGCGTAAATGGAAATGCCTTTATGATTATGGGGGTGTTCCAACGACAAGCCAAACGTGAAGGCTGGAGTAAAGATGAAATTGATGCTGTACTCAAAGAAGCTAAAAGCGGAAATTATGACCACTTACTTGCAACGATTATCAATCACTGCGAGGTAAAAGACGATGAATTTAATACCGAAAGCCATGACCATTAAACAGCTAAAATTCATTCTTCATTTTTTAAAACAACATCAAGCTGTTTTAGAAAAAAAAGTTTCGCAGGAACTCCATGAAATGTTTAAAAACTTCTTTTCACGAAAAGAATTGATTGAAATTTTGGAGCATTCCTATTTCGACCAAGATTTAGAAAAGCATCGTGTTGATACTTTAGAAAATTCTGACTTGTTAGAATTAATAGGTGATGATTATTTTCTGCTTTCCTATCTCATTGATAAAATAGAAAGTAACATAACTGCATCGCCTACTTTATCTCAAAAAGAAATTGAAACATTTTTTGAGAGAATTGGTTCGGAGTTACATTACCTGTTTAGTAAACCTGTAGACAAGTGGGATGAATATGATAGCAGTAATTACTATTCTTTGCTTTTCAAACACGGAAAAACTAAACGTGTATTTGCCATTTTCACATCCGATGTCGAGGAGAAAGACAAGTACGTAGTAACTACAAAACCCTCTTTCTTTTTTGATACTGAAGATGAAGCAAAAATCGAACTGAAACACATCCTTAAAAAGAATAAATTCAAAAAGGATGACCTAAAGATTATGTCTTTATGGCAAATTACCTAGATCTACCGATAGTAGGTAGCAAATAAACAATTTAATATTAATCAGTACCCACTCGGTACAAAAACTCAGAAACTATGGAAATAAACAAGAAACCACTGATGAAACATTTCTCAGCAGTTTTAAGAAAGCGTGCATTATCAACAGTAGAACTCAACGAGCCTATCAATCCGCAAATCCTGAAATTCTTTACTCGTAAAGATCTTATTCAGATTATTGCAGATAAGCATGATGGAACAATTCCTAAAGAGTATAATCTTGTGGAATTAGAGAACAAGGAACTTCTTACCATTATAGGTGATGATATGTATATCATTTCATATATCACTAAAAAGTGGTGTGAAGAAACCCGGATGAAAAAAGCACTGTTAAAAAGTGTTGCACAGAGTACGTCTCAAAAACCAAGTGATAAAAAACCTCTTCCAACTGGAAAAGGGAAAAAATAAGGGTATGGAAGACAACTATTTAGATTTGTTTGATAACAAACAAAAAGCAATAGACCATGCCTTGTGGCTGAACTTCAAGTATCGAATTGCCAATATTACATTTGGTGTAATACACGGCCCCGATAATAATTGGGCGGTACTTGAAGAGGCTACTTCACTGGAAATGGAAATGCCATTTTTGGATATACTCCCAAAAGATATGTCTGGTCTGTCTTATGACAAGATCAGGCATATTAGAATGGATAGGGAGCCACTACCACATTGGGAAGAATTAACAGGAATATTCTCTTGCTTAGACGGAGAAATACTTCGGTATTTGCTTCACGCTAAGATTCCACTTGAAAAGTTAATTCGTTTTGAATTGGCTGGCAGAGGATTTGATAAGAACCATCGCTGGTGTGGATTTGATAAAGCCAATGAAATTTGGCTCACAAATAAATAAGCAAAAAACGCTTTTCAAATGATTAGCGTTTTTTTTTAATATATGGCATCTATGCACCTAAAAAAAGAACTGTTTTTAGGAATCTATAGCTTAATGGAGTATTTTTGTTATTATTATGATAGTGACTAATGAAACAAAAAATGATGGTGGGTACTATTCAATCAAAGGGTTTGCTTATCAAATAGATAAAACTATTTTAGAGCTTTTAAATACTGATGATGAAAACCAGAATATAAACATTGAGCAAATTCAGGATATTGATTCAAGTGATTCAGTTATACAAGTTAAATATAAAGAAACTGCTAAGCTAGTTCCGTCTCAAGTGAATAAGCCAATATCACAACTCATTGAAGAATTTAAAGTAGATAACACAAAAAAATACATTTTGTATGCTTATTTTGATGACTTAAATGGATATGAGGAAAAAGTAGATCAAGATAAAAATATTTCAAAGGATACTTTGGATGAGTTTTTAGGGAATCTAAAAAATGATTTTACAGAACTGGAAAAAATAGGCTTTGTTAATAATTTTTATTTAGATTTTTCTCCAGAGTTTCAATCTCAATTTAATTCTGTAATTATAAAATTAAAAGAACAGAGTTTTATTGGGAATACTGACGAAGAGGTAATGTTTTATTATGCAAATATCTCAGATTATTTATACAAATTAGTTACAAATAATCCAACAACAGAAATTCAAAATAGGACTTGTACTCAAAAAGAAATTTTTGATTATTTAAAAAATGGAAAAAACTTAATTTTTAATTCCAGTTTTAGAGAATATCAGGGTGATAAAAAATATTTTACTTTTATTAAAAAACAGCATTTTTTAAGTAGAAATGTAGACTATTTTGAGAGATTTATTATTGTGGAATTAAGTGGGGGTGAAAGCATAGCAACGATAAAAGAGACTATCCTTAAAATTAAGGGTAAATTTTATAATAAGTCTGGTTCTTGGAGATTTCAGAGAATTAAATCGCCAGCTCCATATATTTATTTAAAAAATATTTCAGATGATAGTTTAATTCAGTTAAAAACTGAATTATTAAATGAAAGTATAATTTTCAAAGATGGTTTTGATTTTGCTGGCGCTAATTTTTCTTTAGATTCAATAAAGCAAGATTCTACAACCCACAACAATCTTTGTTTAAAATTAGTAAATAATGAAGATATTTTACAACGATTAATAAGTGAAGATTTTCAACATCCAAAGGAAATTTATCAATTTTACACAAATGAAAGTATTATAATCGAACCTGATACTAAAAATATTGAAATACAAATAAAAAACATATCAGATATTAATTTTATTCTTTAACTAAAAAATATCATGACAAATTCAACTGACCAAAAACTCGCTTTCGTAACTTCCGTTTATCCAAATAAAGTAAAAATTGAAGTAGAAAATCTTACTGCTTTTAAAGATAGTATAGATGACGCACTTGGTGATTTAAAAATTGGCTCTTACCTTGAAATTTCTGATAATGAAGGATGTAAACTTATTGCGATTATTGAAAGCTATCAAATTGAACTAAAAGAAAGAATTACAGAAGATGAACAAGGTGTCAAAAGTAAAGAAACTTACAATGCTTACGTACTAGAAGCTAGTCCTCTTGGTACAATAAAAGGTGACGAGTTTACTAGAGGTGGGGATGCTTTAACTATTCCGCCAACAGAGGTAAAACCTGCAAGTGAAGAGGATATAAAATTAATTTATGAAAATGGGTTTGAGCCACAAGAAAAGTTTTTATTTGCAAAATTAGCGCAAGATAAAAATATTGAAGTTCCTGTAAATGGGAATAAATTTTTTAATAAACATTTTGCAGTTGTTGGGTCTAGTGGTTCTGGTAAATCTCATACCATCGCAAAAATTATACAGAAAGCTGTTGCTGAAAAAAATGGGGAATTTGAACTAAATAATTCACATATTGTTATTTTCGATATTCACGATGAATATAAAACAGCTTTTCCAGAAGCTAATTTTTTAAATATTACTAACTTAACGCTTCCGTATTGGTTATTAAATAGTGAAGAATTAAGTGATCTATTTATAGAAAGTAATGAGCAAAATTCTCACAATCAAGTTTCTCAATTTCAGTTTGCTGTAACGGAGAACAAGAAAAAACATAATTCAGCAGTAGATCAAAATAAAATATATTTTGATTCACCTCTGAAATTCAATATAAACGAAGTTATCCAATATATAAAAAATATAAACAGTGAAGTAATAGGTCGTTTAGATGGAGAAGGTGTTCCTAAAAAATCAGATGGGACATTAATTCAAAATAGAATTGACTGTTATTTTGACGAAGATATTATATTCTGTGAACAAACTACTCGTGCAGCAAACAAATCAAGTGCAGGCCCTTATAAAGGAGATTTTGAAAGATTTGTGTTAAGGCTCGAAAATACAGTAGGAAATAAAAGGTTTAAATTCTTGTTTGACGATAATTCTATTGAATTGAAAGATATCTTGGAAAACTTACTGGGTTATAAATCAGGTGATAAACACAACATAACTGTAATTGATTTAAGCGGTATTCCTTTTGAAGTTTTAAGTATAACAGTTGCACTTATTTCGAGACTTTTATTTGATTACGGATATTTCTATAAAAAATATTTAAATGAGGGTGTTGATTTAGAAACTCCGTTGTTACTTGTATATGAAGAGGCTCATAAATATGTCCCAAAAAATGATTCTGCAAAATTTAGAGCCTCAAGAAATGCTATTGAAAGAATTGCAAAAGAAGGAAGAAAATATGGAGTGACACTAGGGATTGTAAGTCAAAGACCATCAGAAATATCAGAAACTATTTTTTCTCAATGTAATAATTTTATTGCTATGAGGTTAACAAATCCAACTGATCAGAATTATGTAAAAAGATTACTACCTGATGCTCTTGGAAATTTAATTGATAGTTTGCCATCATTACAATCAGGAGAAGGATTATTACTAGGTGAATCAATAATAATGCCTTCATTGGTAAAAATAGAGAAGTGTGACCAAGATAAACAACCATCTTCAAATGATGTAAAATATTTAGAAACATGGAAAGAAGAATGGAAAGAAGTTAAGTTTGATGAAATTATTAAAAAGTGGAAAGAATAATATTTAAGATTTACATCATTTACTATATTATATCCTTTAAGGAGTTTTATTGAGCGGGCTTTTCAAATAAAAAACACCAAATATTATTGATGTTTTCATTTAGTAATATGGCATCTATGCACGTAACTGTAAGATGTTCACTTTTTCTTCTTTCATATAGGTTCTAACTGTGTCCAACCAACCCAGCAAAGTTGGACAGAGTGCCTTTAAAGGGGTGTTTTGTCTTTTATTTACAAGGTTATTTTTAGGTTCGACTAGTGTGTTTTTAAGCAAGAAGGTTTTTCTTCCTTTTTCAAAAGCCAATAACCATTTTGGCTTATGTACACTTAAGATTTCCTCATCCCAAATTAGGTTCGACGGAAATCTACTAAGTAGGTCTTTCTTCTCTTGTTGGGTTCCTTTTTCCATAACAGTTATAAATCCAGAACATAAATCAAGTAATGCCTCTAACTCATCATAGTAGTCATTAAAGTGTGTTTTACTTGATTCAAAATCTTGTTCTTTGAAAATTATTTCCTGATAATCAGCCTTGAACTCCACCTCAGAGATAAGTTCTAAAGTAAACATTTCTCGAAGTTTTCTCTTTTGTTTTGCCAATGAATCTTTCTGCTGGGTCTTTGCCTTAGAATACGTTTTCTGCTCCTCTAAGGCGCTATTTTTAAGCTCTGAGAGGTGTAATTTAGCCCAATCGCATAACTCTTTTGTTAGTACAAGTGAATCTTTAAAATAATTAATCAAAAAGGATTCTACTTTCTTTTCTTCAATACACTTTATTTTAGTTGATTTTTGCTTTCGCTTTTTTAGATTGTAGTAGTAAATATAGCTAAGGTATTTTGGATTTTTTAAGTTCTTTATTAGCTTTCCACAAGAAGGACAGTCCGTTTTACTGCGATAAGAAAACTTTTTTTTACAATCACAGATCATTTGAAACTTATGGTCTGCTCCTATATGAGATCCATTTTCACCAATTAAGAATCCAGTATAGGTAGCAGTATGCTTTTGAACTTTTGGTGTTGTTCTTGAGCTAAGCATATTTAAGAGATAATAATGTTCCTCTCTACTAATTACCTTTGGCAAACTAGAGGTGAGCTCTCTATCTGTTACTCCTATTCCATCTTCATCTTTTGAGTAAAAGAAACCAGCGTATACAGGATTCTTTAAAATATGTTCCATTAATGAACGATTGACTAATTTTCCTCCCTGTTTTTTGTGCTTTGGAGTGGTTAGAAAAAGTTCCTCTCTAGCGTACTCTGTAATAGAAGTAATGGAGTCATTTCCCTTTAGGAAGCGTAAAAATAGTATCTTTAATTTATCAAACTTCTCTGTATCAACAAACCAACCTCGATTTCCTTTTTCTTGGGATTTATCATTAATAAACCCAAGGGGTGCTTTTCCATTTGGCAACCCATTTTTATACCGTTTCTTAAGTCCACTTTTAACAAACATACTCTTATCGTCTGAGTCTTTTTTAGACATAGTAAATTCAATCTGAAGCATCATCTTATCGGTTGGGTTGTTATAATAAACTCTTGAAGGAGTTCTAATATGATGCAACTTCCCCATATCCATTAAATAAATAACAGTTCCCGCATCAATAGGATTTCGAGAAAGCCGATTGGCATGATAACAAAGCCAGGCCGTTACTTTTCCATTATTAGTAAGTTGTACCAGTTTTTTAAATCCTTCTCTTCCTGGACTAAATGCAGATTTACGCTCACAAATAGCATCTTGAAAAACAATAAGATTCTGTTTTTCAACCACCTCGTTTAAATCGTCCAATTGCCTATCAATACTTTGAATCTGTCTGTCTTCTGATTCTGAACTTTTACGTGCATACATACCATATACTATGCTGTTGTGTTTTAATGTATTCATAGTTTTTTTAATCCTCAAAATCACAAAAAAGGGATAACAACAAGATCTTAGGTCGCCAGACTTAAAAAGTGTTGTTATCCCATCTTTGCATACAAGAGTTCCTTATATGGTATATAATTCTTTCTAAGTCTGGCCTCAAATAAGTATATCTGTATTATTCTCTAAAGGCAATCGGCTTATTTGCGCATACTCACTTGTATTGCTGTAGCTGTTAGGGTAAGAATAAAAACGCCAAAGTCGTGTAAATCCTTTTCTGTGAATTCTTGTAAAGCATCTTCTCCTATATCTTTTTTTAAAACTTCTTTCAGCTTTGTTAAAGCACTTTCAGATAGTTCTATGTGATTAGGAATCATACTTTTCATTACAAGACACATAGTATCCTCAACACAAATAATAGGGTAGACAGATAGAAAATGTAATTAAGTAATAATAACTACATATTCCCTTGGACTACCTCTACATATATATGAAATGATAGATTTAAGAGATGCTCTACAAACAAACAACACAAACTCCTAACATACTATTTGATGTACACCTTAAAACACTCTCAAAGAGTGAACTTACTATCTTACTAACTGTTATTCGTAAAACAGTTGGAATGGTTGATCCATTAAATACGAAACAGAGGTTAGAGCGTGCTTGGATATCACAGCGTTTGTTTTCAATCTGTACCGGACTCTCTACGCGTTCAGTATCATACGCTATTGATTCTCTTGTTAAGCGTCATTTAATAACAGTAACTAATAAGCAAAAACATCATTTAAATACAAAAGCCTCTCGTAGAGGTGTTTTTAAACTGTATTATTCAAGTAGTTTACTACTTGAACAGAGTCAAGAAAAAAGAAAAAGCAGTGAACTTACTTGTCATAATCCTGTGACTAAAGGTCACACAATTAAACTAACAGATAGTAAACTATCTTGCGCAAAAAAGTCACAAGGATTTAAAAAGATTCAAAAATTGAGTGATAGGGAGCGTATTCTGCAAATCTTACAATAACAAAAAAGTCTTGTAATGAGTGGAATAAAATTAAGTAATATCATAATATCACCTCTTATAAACACCTACTCCACAAATATCAGAGTAACCCGAAAAAAAATATGTATGATATACATATTCATCTCACTACCATCTTATATGTAATCTATATTAAAATGTGAAAAGGCAATGCAGCATTTAGTAATCGCATTGTCTTTAACACATTATGAGAAAATCACCTTATCAATCTTTTTCAAAATATCGCGAACGTCATCATTTAAAACTCAATGACGTTGCTTTTCTACTAGAAATGGATCAAGGTAACTTATCTCGCTTTGAGGCTGGAAAAAATTCCAACCCCAAAGCCTTATTAGGTTATCACGTATTATTCGATTTGTCAATAGGCAATGATATTTTAAAAGATGTTATCCACAATAGTAAAGACATTGTTCATCGTTGTTTTAATCTCCTAGAGATCTTAAAAGATAAACCAAAAACAATAAAAAATCAACTCAGAGCCAAAGGTATTGAAGAAATTATTAACAGACTAACCCCAATGGATGAAGACTATGAAGACAACTAATCCTGCCGTATTAGCGCTCTATCCTAACGCTATGGGAGTCTGCTATGCTGTTTTTGATTCTCCTAAAGACTTGATTGATTATGGAATTGAATACGTGCGACCAGTAAGTACTCAAAAATCACTACGTAAAGTTGAACAATATCTTGATTTCTACAACCCTGACATACTGCTACTCAGAGGGATTTCAAAACAGAGAGCTAAACATAGCAAACGCACCAAAAAGCTAATTGATCTTATTTGCGAGGTTGCAAAGAGAAAAGGTCTTCAAGTTCATCAATATAACAGAAGTCAAATTCAAAATGTCTTTAGTCAGTTTAAAGCCAATTCCAAATACCAGATTTCAAAAAAAATCACCGAATGGTTTCCTGAGTTGGAATCACTAGAATTACCTATACGGAAGCGCTGGATGAGTGAAAATCACAGAACTGGAATTTTTGATGCTATTGCTATTTCGTTGGTTCACTTTTATATGAATGAGTAGTTTTTAAAACCCTTTCTTGATGGAGGTGTTTTTTATTTAACACTTTGGAACTATGAGTGGTTTTGCAATTCTGTGTATCTAAAAAAAATATTGAACAGTATCTCGTAAATTGTGTAAGTTTAAAAAAAATAGTATTTCAATGAAAAATAAGACCACATAAAATGTGGTCTTTAAACTCTATTGGAGTTATTTAAGTTGTAATAAGCATTGGCTCAATCTCTGGAAATTTATTATATAAACTCACATAATCAGAGATAGAAGTGTAATACTCTTCCCAAGTTTGAGAAACCTCTTCAAATAGAATCATTAAATCTGGTTTTAAGTTTAAATCGAAAACCTCAAATTCCATATCGATCATCATATCCCACTGGTCTTGCTCTATGGCAAAACTCTCTGGTCTATCTAATAGCTTACTTTGTGTTCTACTTAACTCAAAAGAAACTTTCTTTGATAAATCAATTTTTAAGATTTTTCCGAAAATAACTTTCCCTAGTAATTCTCTGTCAAAAGTGTTCACTATTAATGAATTCTCATAAATCATTGCTTTCATTGTAATTATATTAATTGGTTATTTATGCAGGCTATAATTAACCTCCAAAAATCACCAATTAATAATTAAAGAACTTTCTTACCATTTATCTTACTAGAATTAGAATAATTGTCAAGAGAAAAAGAGTTAGTTATCCACAGATTGATTTGTAGAGAATTCATTAACTTTTTGTATTAAAAAGTCTAAAGTAATTTTGTCTGTAGGAAGGTGTTCTTGGTGTGATTTAGTTCTGTTGAGTATGAAATCAACGCATTTACCATCATTTAAAAGCTGAAACCATTTATCAGGCTCAATATTTCGAATATCTTTAGAAACATATTCCCAAAAACAATACGGTACTGTTGTTCCATTGCTAATCATTGTAGAATTAATTATTTTATCCTTTAATAGAATAAAACCAAATCCATGGTATTTTGTGTTTAAAATTTTTTTAAGAACTGTAGCAAGATTAGGATATTGAGGATTAGAAATTGTTCCATAAAGAATCCTAAAGGGTTGCCCCTGTTTAAAATTTTTCTTTACACGATCAGATTCTTTTTGGACAGGATCAAATTCAATACCTTTTATTTCAATAATTTGAATTGTTCCAAAAGCTGTTGAAACTTCCTTATTAGGATAATTCAGTGCTTTTATTTCTTGCTCTATTTTTTCAAAAGACATTTGAAATTGAAACTCTACTTGCCACAGATGCATCATAATAAACTTAGATATACTCGCACCCCAGCATCTGTCTAATGCATACGCTAATTTATGTAATATCAAATTTTGTTCAATAGCTCCATTTTCTGTAATCCATTTTTTTGTTTTTATAAGTGTTTTATTTCCAGGATAAAAATTTATTTTTGCCTTACCTTTTAATTTGTAAAAACCCTCATAGTACTGGTTAATAATTGTATTAGATAAAAAAAAGTCAAAACTACTCTTAACAAAACTATCTACTTTTTTTGATTCCTTATCAGTAATTTCATAGGATAAAAGTTTATTTTCATAAACATATACCATGGCAGTAATACAGGCACTAACTATTGCGCGTTTCCAATTCTCAGTTAAATTCTTTTTTATATAATCATTTTCAATTTCATTAAAACCAACTATAAGAGGGATATCATGCATTTTCTTAATTAGGTTTGATAAATTATATGAATGTGCACCACCTTTAGCATCAATTTGATTTACTTCATCCAATACTATTTGAATAGAGTTAGGCAAAGGATTGAGAAAGTATTTATTGATAATTATCTGACTACAAGAAGATATATCTCTAGAACCATCTGTTTTATGCTCATCAAAGAATTCGAGAGCATTTGCCCCTCCACGTTCCTCTTTACTAAAACCAAAAACTACAGAATTAGGCCAAGTAATTTTTGCTAATGCATCTTGTTTACTAGACATTAAAGTATGCTCAATCAATTCGATATCTTTCATATTTGGAGGAAGAATTGACCTAAAAAACAACTCTGCAAAATACTCGTCTAGATGTGGGTTCTTGTGTATGAGTGTTCTTTGTAGTGAACCTAATTTCTTTATATCAAATCTTTTTGTGCCTTTTCTGTCTCTCTTATTTGCAACTTTATAAATATATTGAGCACTAGCAAAAGTAAGTGCGTTAAGCAGACCCCGTTTTTGCTTAATAAATTGATCCGAAATTTCAACTCGATTGACTTCTATAATTGTTTTTTTCATGTTTGTATGTATTAACTTTTTGGTGACCTTCTAATAGAAATAAACGTAGCATCATCATTTGGCCAATCTTGACAGTTATCTTTTTGTACAATTTCACTTAAAAGATTAGTTCTAAATTCAGCTTTCCTATCATTAAACCCTGTTTGGTAAATAAAGGGGCTCTTCCTAAAAAAGAAATCTTGAAATTGGCTACTATTTTTTATTTGATTGTTTATAAACCCATCTGTAGAAATAAAGATATTGTGAAGTTTTTTCGCATCACCTGTTTTGATGAATTTTATACTATTTATTTGGTTTAAATTATATTCAGAAGCCTTTATCAATTTATTTGTGAAATATTTACCCTGCTCACTTGAAAGATTATAATGCTTCCTATTAATAAAAACATCTCCATCTCCGCAATGAAACACACAATAATACTTATCGGTAATTGCTAAAACTATAAATGTTGAAGAAAATAGATTTGATAATATAATACTTTGCTCACTTTTCCATGGACTAAATGCATTAAATAGTCTTCGGTATTGTCTAAGTAATGAATATTCAAATTCTTTTTTGAAATTTTCTAAATTGAGATTCTTTCGCTCCAACAAACGCCGTACTATCTTGATAATAATATTACTAGCTATATGCGACCCTACCTGATTTGAAGAAAAACCATCTATGTTTTTTCCGCTAGAACATCCATCGGCAACAACTCCAACAATTAATCTTTTCCCAATATATACTCCTCCAGAATCTTGATTGCCAATACTTATGTTTTGATGAGAACTCCCTTGTTGGGACATTCCAAAAATATCAAAGGGTAACTTAGTAGCATTTTGACAATTTGATTGATAACTAATATGGTAATTAAAAAGAAATGGCATTATATTTTTAAATTAAATTGTGTGATAAAATGAGATAACTCTTTCGGATCTTCTTTTGGAAAACCCATAACATCTTCTATACCCTCAATATGTTTGTACTTTTTAGATGTAATTTTGGGTATTTTTTTGTCTTTATTTAAACTGAAATATTTCCTTTCATTGTTTTTAAAAATATCTTCAAAAAAACATATTAAATATGGCTGAGTCATAGACAAGTATTCTATTCTATTCCACGTTTGATAGTAAAAATCATTTTTGATAATTAGAAGGTTATAATCGTTTCTTATTTTAGTATTCTCTTCTAAAGCAAATAATAAACTTATATTTTTCTCTTTCTTATAATACGAATCTGTTGGGGGGTCAGTCTGAAAAAAATAAGGGTTGGATCCTATCATCAGCTCATATGCAATAATACTTAATGAAAAAATATCGCTATCTGTTGAATAAACAAAAAATTTATTATTCCCAAAACCATCCATTTGCACCTTTGCATCTTTATATTCTTTTCTCTGAGAATTACTGTAAAAAGTACCTAATTGAGCAGAATCTATATCTACCAGAACAGGCCTTTTCTCTTTATATATTAATATGTTTTGAGGGTTAAGATCTCCAAGGATAATTCCAGCAGTATGTAAAATTTGGATATAGGTATATAACTCATCTATGATATTCAAAAAATAATCATCTGACTTATTTGATTCTACAAAAGAACTTCTTGCAAGATCATAACTATACTTAGATATTTGTTGGCAACCATCAAAATATTTCATAACAAACCCACAAAACTGCTTTGTTTTTAAATCATAAACGGGTACTTCAGGAAATGCTATAAAATTTTCAATCCCTCCAAAATCAAATTGACTAAATAATTGAATTAAAGAAAGTACCTTTTTTTCTTGATAAGGAGTTCTTTTTGAAGGGTGATATAACTTCACACATTTTTCTTTTTCCTCATTCTCCAAAAGAAAGATTTCTCCTTCTGCCCCTGACATGTTAGTTTGCTTTAATTGCAGTTTCTTATTATTAATTAGTACTATCATCTTTTATGTATTTAATGCATTACTAGAAAATAAACTGAATGCTCTTCTAAGGGCTTGTTCATCATTTTGATCTATGGATATAGACTCATTAAATCCAAGTTCATTTTGTAATTCTTCAAGTGTCTCTTTAGGAAACTGATTATTTGTAAGTCCAATTATTAAAGCTGTCTCAAGGTGTTTTTGTCCAAAATTTTCTTGCCCCCTTAACGTTTTGAAAATTTGACGAATTTTATTTATTTTAGCTTTTTTATGCCGAGAATATGCTTCTTGAATTTTCCATTTTCTATCAGTCCCTCTAATATATTTCTCAGTATTGTTAACATAAGTATCTTCTCCATCTGTGATAACTACTAAAATCAATTTATCCACCTCCATATTTTTTTTTGAAGGCATTATATACTTTTCCGAAACTAACCTTGTAGATTGCTCTATTACATCATAAAGCGCTGTCATACCATCTGGGTAATAATTTTTAGGAGAGAGAATTTTGACTTCATCCATTTTATCTTTATCTAATATTACTGGAGCATTTAATGGTTGTATTTCGTGGTTAAAAATATATTGACATACTTTTAAATTTCTTTGTTGACAATCTCTACTACCCCGAAGTGCTGTAAGTGCTTTTATATGTGATTTTTTGATGGTCTCTTGGACTTTTTTTACCGCTTGTTTATAATCTTCTGAAAATGGATTAGTTGCATTTTCTTGATTCTTCAAAAAAGGCCAAAGCATAGAGGAGGATGCGTCTATTAAAACAAGAACATAAAGTATGGGTCGCTGCCTGATAATAGTTTCATATATTATTTCTTCTGAGTCTTGAGTACGCTTTTTCTTAATTTGTTCAAATCTTTCATTTGTTTGAAGCATCGATTCTAATGAATCGTGATATTGCTTGGGAATATTTTTTATACTCTTTAATTGGTAATTTCGTATTTCATGAAAATAATATTTGCAAATTTCTTTAAGTGTTAATAAAATTAAATTTGCACCATCTTTATCACTTACCTTTTTCTTATAAGCTAATCCCTGTCTTGCATCTTTAATTTTTTTAATTCCATATCTAATTTTAATGTAAATATTTTTTTTAGATGATTTGTATGTAAGTTTAGTATTTGGATACTCTCCGTGAAAAAAAGAATGGTCATAGGTTAAGTAACCCCAACTTTTTTTAAATTCTTTTGAATCTTCTTTAAGACCGCAATCATATAAACAAAAATGCTGAAGCATTGCAGTAGTAGCATCTCGACAATCATTGATAACATCCTTTGGTTCTCTTTCTTTTCTTGAAGCAGAATGTAATTGTTCTAATATGATAAGTTCATAGTCACTTAATTTCATTGCTTATGTTTTTACGGTTAAATTGATGATCCTTTTTCAAGAGTATTTTTTTCTTTTTATTGCATATGTTTTTTATTCTCATACCTTAAATATTTAGTTTTTGAAGAACACTATCCCATGTTCTTTTATGGATTCCCAAAGCTTGGTACATTTTTGTTTTGTTTCCTTTAAATATCTTATATACCTTTTTATAATGAGCATTCTTTATATCCTCAATCTTTAAAGAGTGTGAACTTCCTTCAGGGAACTTAATGCGATTTGGAACAATGTCCATCGTAACTAATCCGTCCTCTTTTACATAGGTATAAAACCGCTGAATAAGATTCTCTAATTCTCTGAAATTCCCAGGAAAAGGATGCAAATCAATACAGCGCCTTACCTGTTTAGAAAAGTGTATTTTCTTTCTTCTTTTAAGTTTCCTCTTCCACTTGTCGATAAAAAAATTAAAGTATTGCTCACGTTCACCCATTGGCAGATCCATAAAGGAAACTGTCTCTATTTCTGCCACTGCCAAACGGTAATACAGGTCGTACCTAAACACTCCTTGTTCTGCTAATTCCCATAAATTTTTATTAGTTGCCGTAATAATGCGAACATCTACCTTCTTTTTTTGGTAACTCCCCATGGGAGAAACTTCTCCATCCTGAAGAACTCTAAGTAAGGTTTGCTGCAACTTTTTAGAGATATCTCCAATCTCATCTAAAAATAATGTTCCTGTATGTGCCTGCTCAAAAGCTCCTTTGTGATCTGAAATTGCTCCTGTAAACGAGCCTTTCACATGACCGAAGAGTCTACTTTGTAATAACTCATCATTAAGAGCTGCACAGTTGATGGCTAAAAATATTTTATCTCTACGAGAAGATTCTTTATGAATATGTTTGGCAATCCATTCTTTTCCAGTGCCTGTTGGACCCAATATTAATGTCGTAATGGGATATGGGTCTGCAATCGCAGTGGCTAAATCATAGGTAGATTCAATACTTTTTGTTTTAAAAATATCTTTTGATTTTACAGGCTCTTTTTGAAGTTTCTCTCTAACCGCATGAGTATTACTAATATTCGAAGTATTAACCTCTACAATCTCCTTGGAATAAATTCCTGCTTTTCTGTGTCTGGGGGGAGCTACTTGGAATAATTTTATATTAGGAAATTCAAAGGCTAATAAATACCATGCCGTCTGCATCGCAGGGGTACCAGGAGAGATAAAAATTTCTACATCCTGATCACTATATTTTAATAACAATGGGCGTAGTTTTTTTTGTAACTCTTGAATACTAATAACATTTTTAATTTCTAAAAAAGTAGGAATTACTTTTTTTTGATACTCCTTTTTTAAATATGCGCATAAATGAGTAAAATAGATATCTCCTTCATTTTCATTAGAAGAACACAAAAAAATATGGATGTCATAATCAAAGCCCCTCTGATATAACTCTCCATGAGTTCCATTTTCATTAACCCCACTTCTACGACCTTCTTTAAATGTGTAATCGTGTGTCTTGGCCTCCCATGATATTAATATTTTCATGCCTCCTTAATTTAATGGTTAAACATTAACCAATAATTGCAAAAAACACCCAAACTCAGTTTATTTAATAACTGATTGCTAGCTATTTAAGCTTGGTAACATCCTTGAATAACACTCTCTAGAAAAAGTTCTTTAAATTATTCTGGCTGTTTGTTTTGGTTTTTATGCAAATCATTGCTCAAAATTAAAACTCCTACTTCGTTTGAAAGTGAGGAAAACCTCAGTAGCATCGTTGATCTTCCATCTAACTTCTTCAAGTCGCTAGAATTCTTTAAAGAGAACTTACTAACTCATTTTTCTTTAACCCTTTAAAGCTTTGTAAAGCCATGAAAAAAAAATTCTTTTTAAGTATTGTTATCTTGAATCTATTGTTTATTAATTGTTCTCCTGAAAAACTTTTAGAAGAGAAACTTGAAGAAACTCCAGTGACAATATGCTGTGGGGAAGTTGGTCAAATACCCGATGAACCCGATGATGAAGACGATGATTAATTGCCACTAAAAACCTCTCTAGGGAGGTTTTTTTATATAAATGATTTGAATATTCCTATTTTTGTAAAATAATTTTAATCCCACTTTTATCAAATGGCAAAAAAAAAATTCAATATACCTCTTCTAAGAAACTTACTCTTAGGATTCTGTAGTATTGTTCTTTTTGCTTGTCAAGACAATGATGTCAAAAAAGAAATAAAACATACTGATCACTATAAAGATAGTATTCAAACTTTAATTCTCTTATCAAAAAAAGCAAGCCCTAAAGAAGCTAAAGCTTTGCTTAATAAAGCTATTTTATTATCTAAAGAGAATAATAATGATTCTTTTGAATTTAAAATATTGAGTAGATTCGCCATTGTAGAATATAAATCTTTCCAATACGAAAAATTTAAAGAGTATTCCCTAAAAATTATAGAACTATCACTTCAAAAAAAAGACAGTTCGTTTCTGGCAAAAGGATACTATAATTTAGGTAGCTACTATAGTAAAACTAATAAAATAGACAGTGCATATTATTATTTTAATGAAGCTGAAACGGTATATAGTATTCTAGGTGATAGTACTAAAACAGGAAGTAGTTTGCTAAATATGGCTATCATTCAAACGGGAGTTGGTGACTACCAAGGAAGTGAAGAAACCACCATTAATGCATTGTCTTTTTTTAAAAACAATCAAAAAACCAAAACAGTCTGCTCATTATATAATAACCTAGGGGTACTATCCTATGAGTTAAAACAGTACTCAGATGCTCTTTACTGGTACGAACAAGCCCTGATTTTAACAAAAAGAGAGAATGCAAAAGCAGTAATTCTCAACAATATTGGAATCATCCATAGAGATCTAGAACATTTAAAGCAAGCTAAAATATTTTTTCAAAAAGCATTAGAAATACCTTTAGATTCCTATCCAAATATACTGGCTATGGTACTAGATAATCTGGGGTATATTGAATTACTTGAGAAAAATCCAAATGCCATTAAGAAATTAAAAAGAGCCCTAACAATAAGAGATACCCTGAATAATAATAGAGGACAAATTGTAAGTAAGTTGCATATAGCAGATTATTATTTATACAAAGGGGACACACTTGCAGCATTAAAATTATTAAACAACACCCTTTCTCAAGCAAAAAAAAGTAATGATTTAAAAAATAAACTTAAAATACTTCTGATGCTTTCTAAAGTTTCTACATCAGAGAAATACCTTCAACGCTATCTTTTAATAAAAGATAGCGTTAACTCCCTTGAGAGAAACTATAAATACCTTTTCGCTAAAATCAGATACAGAACTCAAAAGCAAGAAAATAAATTTGAATTCTTGCAATCAAAATTTAATAACCAGACTGCAAATCTCGAAAGTCAAAAAGTGAAAAAGAAATGGTACGGCTCTCTATTAATAGCCTCATTAATACTTATTCTGATAGGGCTATTTTTAAATATTCAGCGCAGAAAAATACATAAACAACAACTCCTTATAGAAAAACTAAAAGCCCGTGCAAAAGAAAAACAATCTATTTCCGTATTTCTACACGATTCAATTGCTGGAGATATTCTATTGGGCTTGCAACAAAGCCAAACTATAAAAGAGAAAATAAATTTGAAAGAGTTTGATTCTTTAATCACTATTTTTGAAAGAGCCTATGAAAAAGCAAGAAAAATATCACAAGATTTAAATCAACATTATTTTCATAAAACTAAATTTAAACATAAAATACTCAATCTTTGTACCGAATATAGTTTTAATACCGGCATAAAAGTTACTTCCTTAAACCTTGAATCAATCCCTTGGAATCAAGTTCAAAATGAAATTAAAATCTCCCTTTTTGAAATCCTTAAAGAAACCCTCAATAATATTTTAAAACACGCTAAAGCATCCAGTGTATCTATCGCATTCTACAAAAAAGAAAAATTTATTACAATAGATATAAACGATGATGGAATAGGAATCGATAAAAAAAAGACAAACGAGGGAATAGGTCTTTTAAATATCAAGGAAAGAGTAACGGATCTAGAAGGAACTATTACTTTTAATTCAATCCAGCCAAAAGGAACTCAAATTAAAATTACAATACCACTGCTCTATGAGAGACAATAATATTCATATCCTTTTGGTTGAAGATCACGATTTGATTAGTCTAAGTGTTCAAATGATTCTTAAAGAAACCTACAAAGAATTATTGAATTTTAAAGTAGTAACAAATGCAGATGCAGCACTCGATTATTTAAAAAATAATTCCGTCGATATTCTTCTTCTTGATTTAATCTTAAACTCTAAAAATACAAGAACACTAAAATCTGGAGATGAGTTGTTAAGGGAAATCTATCCTTGGCATCACAAACCCAAAACAATTATCCTCTCTAAAATAGATAGTTTAGATGTCCTAAATTACACCATAGAACAATTAGGAGCAGATGCCTATATTTTTAAGAGTAAATCCAGTCTACAAGAGATTATTCCCGCCATTAAAACTGTTTTAGAAAATAAACACTACTATTCTCCAAAAATTAAAAAAATTCTTAACTACCAATTTGGACTCCTAGATCTCGATACCACAGACCGAATTCTTTTAAAAGAATTAAGCAATGGACTAAGTCAAAAACAAATAGTTACCTCCTTAGAAAACAGGAAGATATACATCTCCCTTTCTGCTGTTGAAAAAAGAGTTCGAAAACTCAAAATTAAATTCGATGCACACACTACTGCTCATCTAATTGCTATCGCAATAAGAAAAGGAATTATTTAATCAACCCCTAAAACAGGGCTTTTTTATACCTGTTCTACAATTTTTGCCCAATTACAAAAAACTAAACTACTGTAAAGCAGCAATGTAATTTTGGTTCTTGTTTTGAACATAGAGAGGAAATCTAAACACTCTCTATATGAAAACAAAAAAGAAGCCTTTAAAAAAATTGGATAGTAATCCAAATACAATGACCAAGGATAGAATTTGCTCTATGCAAATTCTAGAAAGCGAAAAATACATTCGCTTTCTATTCGAACCTAGAACCAAGACCTACTTTATTTTTAACGGACGATTAAATGCAAGCCATTTTGCAAAGTCATACCAAATAGCACAGCGCTTTTACAACCAACTTATTTTAATTTCATTTAACTAACTAATTGCACTCTAAGCTCTAGGGTGCTTTCTATTTAACAAAATCAAACCACACATTAATTAATAATAATAAATATGAAAACAACATATACCTTTAAAGACATCTGGAATTACTTAACTCATTATAGATACACTCCTAGCTTTAGAAGAGGCAATAAAGATGCTTTTTATAATTCCCGAAACAATCTAGATTTATTAATTCCATTTAATCAACAATCATTTACTAAAGAAAATATCATCGAACTTTTTGATGCAGATAATGCCACCCATTATCCCCCTGAAATTGAGTGGTGCAGATTTCAATTATTCACCTTTAAAACTAATAACAATGAAACTATTTAAAAAAAGACCCGAAAATGAACTCATAGTCACCCGATATATCGATACCGACTTATCAGATCATATCGAAAAAATGGATACTCAGCTTATTGTCAAACATCTAAAAACAGCACAACAACTCAGTGTCTTGAAGTTTGGGCAAATTTCTGAAAAAGCAAGCATCAAAGATTATATCCAAGGGCTTGTTTTAGACTATCAAAAACTTGTGGACTATTGCAACAATCGACTTAACGGAAAATTACAACAGGCCAGGGAGGTCTCAGAAATAGCAGATATGAAAGCTCAAGCAAAAGATATCGCTCGGCAAATAGACGAGACCGAAGATACCTTGGCGGTTATAAAAGCCAAATTTGATGATAGTGCAAAGGCTTATAAAGCAACCTTAAAAAAATGGCAATGGGTACTTATAGTACTTTATTTCTTAGCAGGCTTTGAGCTGGTTGCTAATATGGGAGCCTATAGCCTGCTTGGTGGAAATATTCTAGCCTCTGCCTCAATTGCCATTATAAGCGGCATCGTGGTTTTCTATTGGGCGCATATCACGCCCAAAATGGTACTGCGCTTTGGTGGAAATAATTGGAAAAAACAAACCTTGATATTTATTATTATGGCACTGCCCATCGGGGTTATTTTTTACTTTTTTAGTGCCATGCGCATCGATTACCTACTTGCCCTAAATCCCGATATGAAAGGTGTCTTTAGTGGAAATCCACTTGTACCTACTATGGTTAACTTTTTTGCATATCTCATCGCCACCTACTTAGTTTTTGAATTTCGCCCTACTGAGGCCACTAGAAACCTGTATAAAAAATATACCGATGACCTAAAAGAAATAGAGCTTCTTACGGCAAAACGTAGTGACCTTATAGCTACGGGGAACCTATTAGAACCCGAGCTTCGAAAACGGCTGCTAGATTATAAAAATATTCTTCTCCTAGGCCAGCAAACAGAACAGGATATAGAAACTCGAATGTTTGGCTGTTTTCACAGTTTTAAAACAGAACTCTTTATCCGTACCAATGGTAAATGCGCCTCTCTATTTACCAATGACATCACAAAGGACTTAGCACCTCTAAAACTTAATTACCAAGATATTAACCATAAAATCAAAACCCTATGAAAACATTTTTAATCCTTATGCTCCTTTTTGGCTCTTGCAGCTCTAACGATTCGCAGCTTATAGCCCTTAGTGTGCTAGCTGATAGAACAGAACCCAAGTACATACCCGTTCCCACCATAGAGGCTGTTTGGAGCCTTTGTGGTCTTAATGATAATTCAACCACTGGACTCAACTTTAGTTTTCAAAACATTGGAAACACGGATTACAACACCCGTTATGTAGCTCAGTTAGAACCATATTCTATACTTGGAAATTCCTTACAACGACAAGCGGATGTTAAAAAACTGCAAAAGAAAATAGACACCTTAATTACACAGCAGAACCTAAAGGAGTATGACTTTCAAAATTCAAATATCTTTTTACCCCTTGTTAAGGAGTTAGAAGTTTTAAGTTCGACCCCAGCCACTAAAAAAGTACTGCTACTCTATTCAGATTTGTCAGAATACTCAGATGTTTTTAATGTTTATGAAAGTTCTGAGCGAAAATTACTGCTCCGTGAGCATGAGAAAGTAGTGATGCAATTTCGCTCATTTCTTAACACCCCAGATTTAAGTGGTATCGATCTTTATATCATTTACTATCCTAAAACACCTGCCCAAAATAGACTTTTTCAAAACCTATGCAAAGTCTACAAGGAAGTCTTTAATGGCACAGGACTCACTATTTATATAGGAATCGATAAACAGCTAAAAAATGAATAGCAGTGCAGGTAAGATACTTTCCACTGCCATTGGGCAACTCCTAAAGTCCGTATGGAAACTTCTTTTACTAATTGTCTATGGCAGTGCGAAAATAGTAGAAACAATCGCAGGGTTTGTTTCAAAAATAACAGAAAAAATGTTGAACTAAAACTTAATTATTATGCTAAAACTACTGATAGAAACACTCAATGATATCTTAAAAGGAAGTTTAGACTTATTTATTGATGGCATCGATAGCCTGACAGGCAATAACCAAAGCGGTGATGCAAGTTTCGGAAACCCAAACAATCTTATTTCAAAACGAAATAAAGGGTGGTGTGTGGACGGAAAACGATTTTTAGATATCCAAACTAGTAGACGTAATTTTTGTGTGGTCGCTGGCTCTGGAAAAGGAAAAACACAGGTACATATTTTTCCGACACTTCTAAATTCTGACTCCTCAATGGTTGTTAATGATAACAGCTCTGAACTTGCCGCTACAATTCCATACCTCCAATCCAAAGGAGTTAAAACTCTAGTGATGAATTTAACCAAAACCAGTGGTGTTTATCTAAATCCACTTGATAGCTGTCGTGGTGATATCTCTGCTATGCGTAAGATTACCAAAACACTTATGGGAAATGCTTCAAAACAGGCGGATTTTTTCTCGCTATCTGGAGAAGATTGTTTAACTCTTTTCATACAGTTTGTATTAGAATCATTGCCTCGCATTCACGCTAATCTAGGAAATGTTTATTTCCTTATTTTAGAATATCAAGGCTCACCAAAAGTTATTGAACGCCTTATGGCAAAAAAGGCCTCCGAATCTGTTTGGCAAAAGTTTAAAGCACTTTCAGGAAATTCAGAACGCACCCTAAAATCAATAACTGCAACAAGTTTGTCAGCACTTTCTTGGCTTGGTGATAATCCAACCCTTGCAGACATTACATCGCTTACCAATATTTCTTTTGAAGATTTTAGAGAATCACAGCATTGTCTGTTTATACAATCTCCCGCATCAGATGCTAAATTCTACGCCTCTATGGTTTCTTTGGTGTTTCAGAGTTTTTATCGCTTTGCTTTTTCTAGCTTACCTAGTGAAAAAGACTTGGATATCATGATGATTTTGGATGAATTTTCTTCCCTGATTGACGGTCTTCCAGACTACAGTCAAACAATTTCTAACAGCCGAAAGTTCAAGATTCCACAGTGTATAATTTTACAAGATGAATCTCTACTTAGCCCCTATAAAGAACTAAAAGATAATATTCTTCAGAACTGTTTTGTGAAGTGTTATTACGGAGGACAAGATAAAAAAGCATTTGAATTGGAACGGCTTTTAGGTAGCTATCAGTACATCGACAAGGACAGCAAGCAAAAGAAAAAACGCCCACTAATGCACGCCTCTGAAATTCGTGAATTAGATAATCAGATTCTTGTACTGCCCAATGGACAAAAACCCTTAAAGGTAAGAGTTACTCCAGCCTATAAACAAAGACGCCTTAGAAAGCAATTGGCAATGGAATTACAAGACAATCAAATAGGCGATGTTGCGAAATATACTATTCAATACATCGACCTAAAACCTTATCGTAAGGAAGATAAAAACTAATAACAATAACTCTATGAAAACAATAAAATATAAAATCAGTAAAAGATTAGCGGATACTATTTTTGGTGTAACTCTACTAATAGTAGCTGCTATCATTGTACAGCACATAGAAATAAAGCAGTCTAAAGAAATGCAAGATATACTGTATCGATTGGAGACCCTTGAACAAACTAAGACTAATCTTAAGATTATGTGCGATGAGTAAACAAACTACACTTTTTAACCCTGGGAAAATTCTTGATTGGGCAGAACAAGGTCTTACTTCTTTTTCTCTGGTGGTGGAAAAACGCACTCAGAAAATGCTTAACCGTCTTTATAAAAAAGACCTAAGGCGTGATGCTGTTAAAAAAAGTGTTTCTAGGAGAAAAAAAGCTAGCAAAGAACTAACGAAAATAAAGGATTCTCAAGTAACTGAGCGTTTGCAAGAGTTAGACAATCTAGACCAAGAGGTATCACAAGACAATGAAATAGATAAAGACTAAAAACAATCCTTATGAAATTAATAACAAAAGAACTAATTACCAGATTCAGTGAAGTTGGAGACCAAACAGAGGTAAGCAACCCACGAATTGTTGCAAAATTCTTTGACCCTACAGATTCAGCAACGTGGTATGCCACTCAGTATAATTCGGAAAGGAATATTTGTTTCGGATATGTAACAGGATTATTTGAAGATGAGTGGGGAAATTTCTCTATTAACGAACTTGAATCTTTAAAACGCCCCTTTGGACTCTCCATCGAAAGAGATATTCATTTTAAGGAAACTTTCTTTAATGATTTAAATAAAGAACGCAGGTTAATTGGGCTTGAAAAAGATCAATCATCAAAGGATAAAACCGATGAGTTAGAACGATAGTATTGGAGTTTAAATCTTTACATAGCTATTTAGATTTTTGCTTTTCAAATCAGGATTCGGTATCCGATTCGATGATTATTAAAGCCAAGAAGCAGTACCGAAAACTATATCTAGCTAGCTACAATACAAAATATCGAGAAAAGAATACCCAAATTACTTTTCGGATTTCCAAAAAGCAGTACAAGAAATTTGAGAAACTGGCAAAGAAAGATAAGGTGAAAGTCTCTTTCTATATAAAGCAGTTGATACTGAAAAACCACAGCTCACATTTTGATTTAAAAAAACTTAAGCCTTTGCTATTACAAACCATTGATATAGCGGAAGAAGCAATAGAAGAAAATGAAAGGGTAGATACTTTGGAGTTATTAACTCTACTAGAGAAAATATACAAACTAATCAAATGATTGTAAAAGCCATCTCACATAAAAGCACTAAGAAATCATCGATTAAAAAACTCATTACATATATTTTTAATCCAGAAAAGATGAAAGATATCCAAAAGGGAAGAGAGCCTCTTATTGTTAAGCAATTCATTAGTAGCTATGACAAAGAGAAGTGGGCTGATGCTTTTAAAAAAAATGATAGGGCAAAAACATTTCAGCATACAAAACGAACCGTACTCAGACACGAAATTATAAGTTTTTCTCCCGAGAGTTCTAAATATTTATCTCGTGAAAAACTAAAAACCCTTGCTAAATATTATTTAAAACACCGGTCTCCTTATTCTATGGGTGTAGCCACTGTTCACTATGATAAGTCACTACACATCCATTTCATCATCTCTGGCGTTTCCATTGAAGGAAACTCTACTCGTGTTTCTCGTAAAGAATTCAAGGCTTTTAAAATCAAATTGCAGGAATTTCAACAAGAGAAATTTCCAGAATTATCACATTCAGTAGTTCAACATTCTAAAAAAAAAGTCTCAACCTCAAATTAACTTTTCAAGAAGAGCGGATGAAACTAAAAGGAATTTTATCTGAAAAAGAAAAACTCTCTTTTATGGTGATGCAGATTGCAGGTGGATGTAAAAGTTTAGATGAATTATCCAATAAACTTGAATCAGAGTCTCTAGAACCCTACTATAGAAAAGGAATTTTTGCAGGACTTTGGCTAGGTAATAGAAAATTTCGCCTGACCACCTTGGGTGTTGGGAAAGAGCATTTGAAAGAACTCACTAGAGAACAACAGCGTCTTGGCGAACTTTCAATATTAGAATCGAATATAAACTTGCCTTTGGATAAATCGAGATAATAGTTCTTATCTTAGAAACTTTTTTAGATAAAAAATTATTTTTACTCTCTAGGAATATTTTTATAGAAACTTAAGTTAGGTTGAACCTTTTGGATAATGTTTTTTGTAACCCTTCATTTACACTATAAGACCCTTTTGAATCTATGTTCTTGTTTTCACTTGACGTTACTGATGTTTCATAATTAGGATAATTATCACTCTTACTCCTATTATTCTCCCACTGCATAGGACGGAGATTGACTAAATTAGAGTCGCCACCTTTTGAATCAGGGTAAACATGATCAATTTCCCATCCAAAACTTTCCTGTTTACCATACTTATCTCTTTGCATCCAAGCCCCTGCTACATCTTTACGATACTCATCAACATCGTAACCTTTAACTTTTGTTCCTTTATTCCAAACACTTTGAATTTCTTCATCACTAAAATCTGCCATAATTATTTGATATTTAAATGAGTATATCAAAATAGATGCCAAATAAAAAGACTGACAGTATGGCGCTTGAGGGATTCCAAAGGTCTCCTTTGGCAAGATAGCAAGTTTCTACATTAATGAAATGTTTGTAGCAACTTGCAATCTTGCTCTGCTCCTGTCCTAAAAGTTTTTACTAAATACGACTTAGGTCAGAGCAGATCAAATGTCCTAAAAGTCCGCAGACGACTTAGGACATTTTTCTCTAAAGGACATTTATTATTTGAGATAAACTATAAAAAATTCCTCTTCTAGTTGCTGCTACTAAAATATTATTGTTTCATTATTTTTTTTGTAAATAAGCCTTTATCAGTTTGTACATTTAAAAAGTATATTCCTGCTGTTAGTTCATTCACATCAATTTCCTTAGATGTTGTCGTTTTAAGAAGTTGCCCCTGCATTGAATATATTTCTAGTAAAGTAATATCTATGTTGTTTTTGGTATTTACGAACAATCTATTCGATGTTGGATTTGGGAATATTGATATTTCACTCAAAGCATTATCATTGACGCTTAAATTTTCACAATCATCGCTAAATATTACTCCAGCATCATATTCCCAATTTGCAGGAATATTACCAACAATATCCGTATCAACCTCAATACATTCAAGACTAGGGCAATTTAATGTTCTTAATGCTCCTAAGTTTTGATTATTACCATTTGCAACATTTAACATTTCAAGATTTGGAGAACCATTTAATGTTACTGTAAATAAATTTATATTACTACTTAAGTCTAAATTAGTGATTGGGTTTTCTCTACAAAATAAATATTGCAGATCTGTGTTTAAGCTTAAGTCTATATTTGTTATTTGATTATTACTACAAGCAAGGTCACTTAATAATAAATTATTAGATACATCTAGTGAGGTTAAACTATTTGCACCACATTCTAACATATTTAATTCTGTATTTTGAGATACATTCAGTGAAGTAAGCTGATTAACATCTATTAATAAAAATTCTAATACTGTTAATGAGGTTAAATCTATATTTCCTAAAATATTATTAGATAGATTTAAAAATACTATTCCTGTATTCTGTAATAAATCAATAGAAGCTAGTTGATTAAAACTACAGTTCAATTCTTCTAAAGAGCTAAAATCTTCAATTCCAGTTAAATCCGAAATATTATTATTATCAACCTCTAAAGCTGATACATTTTCAATATCTGCCGTTAAAACTTGACCGTTAATAATCCCATCAGTGTCTATCCCTAAATCTATTAAGGCTTGTTCAAAGTTAGAGTCTGGAATTGATGTGGTTTGTGAAAAAACAAATTGCGTCAATGCAATAAGTATTGTTGTAAAAAATAATTTTGTTTTCATAGTTATATGATTTTAGGTGAATAATAAGGCAAACATATAAAAAATAACTTAATAATACACCTTATTTGATACTCCTTTTAAGTGGTTGCTAAAAAGAAGTATCTCTTAGTAATTTGTATTATGGTAACACACGAAAAATATATAGAACAAAACCTAGGGCGATTAGGTAAAAAGCTTCAAAAATTAAGAAGAGAGAAAGGATATAAGAATTACGAGCAGTTTGCTTTTGATAATAATATTTCAAGGGCTCAATATGGCCGCTATGAAAAAGGGCAAGACCTCAGGTTTAGTAGCCTTTGCAAAGTTCTCAAAGCCCTTGATGTTAGCTTGGAGGAATTTTTTAAAGGCTTTGAATAATTAATTTAGCTAAGATGGCAATAAATGAATTCGCTTATAAAACAGAATTTTTTAGTTTTAAATTTGATATATCATTAGATCAAATTATAAAAACAGTAGATGAAATAAATAGTGCTTATTTCAATAACTCAAACTTAGAAATAAGCTTTTCTTCTCTTGAAGAGTCCTTTATAAAGTTGACAGTTAAAGAATTTATTGAATTATACAATACATTCTTTCCTAATATTAATATGATTAGCTTTAATATTCATAAGGATGTCACATCTTTTTCGATCAATTTTCAATACCGTAATCATTCTGTTGGTGCTAACGGAAATTTTTCTATTTATGCAGGTTCGATAGAAAACAATAGGGCTATTGAAAAAATTATAAGAGAGAATCTTCCATTAGAGAGCCCAAAACAAATTGCTTTAGAAACTGAAATAGTGGTTTCTCCAATTTTCAATGCTCGGAATTTTAAAATAAAAGAAAAGTATTGTTTTGTATTGATGCCATTTACACTCAAATGGTCTAACCGTGTCTATAAACATCTAAGAGGAATCGTCAATAATCTAGGATATAACTGTGAAAGAGCAGACAACTTATTTGGAAAAAATATTCTAGAAGATATTTGGTCAGCAATAAATGAAGCTGAAATTATTATTGCAGATGTAACAGCAAAAAACCCAAACGTATTCTATGAAATAGGTATTGCTCATACTTTAGGAAAAAAAGTGATATTAATTACCCAAAGTTCTGCAGATATCCCATTTGATTTTAAAGGATATAGGCATGTTATTTATGAAGATAATGTAGATGGTTTTAAGATTTTAGAAGATACTATTCCAAAGTATTTTAAGAGTTAAACATTATGAAAACTAATTTTAAATCTTATGAAATTACTACCTTCGTAGGTTCAAATTCAGCTTATGAAAAATAAAGCATCGATTAACAATAGCAGTATAGAATCTGCTGGACTTCCTAAAGATTACAAGGATGCTGTAGCTGAATTAATATGGAATGGATATGATGCAAAGGCAAAGAAAATTGATATTGGATTTGATACCAACGATATTGATTCGATTAGTTCCTTAACAATTACCGATAATGGAGAAGGAATAAATTTTGAAACTTTAAATGAAACTTTTGGTTCATTTTTGGATTCATTAAAAAGAAATTCTTTTCAACGATCTTCATATAACAGAGGTAAAAAAGGGAAGGGAAGGTTTTCTTTCGCTACCTTTTCTTCAAAGGCCACTTGGCATACTATTTATAAAAACAACGGAAAATATTTGTCTTATGATATTACCATTACTAAAGATAAAAAGGATGAATATGAAGACCTAAATAAGGCCATCTCTAAAACATCTCAGACAGGAACACAAGTTAAATTAGAAGGACTATTTAATGTTAGCTCATACTCATTTAATTCTGAGGACTTCAAGTATTATTTAGCAAAAGAATTTGGGTGGTTTCTGTTTTTAAATAAAGATAATGGCTTTTCTCTCACTATTAATGGTGTTGATTTACAATATGAAAATATTATTGCTGAGAGTGAAGTAAAAGAGTTAACCATTAATGGTGAAAATAATATTTCTTATAAATTTCGAATAACATACTTAAGGTGGAATGATAGTATTGGTGATAAATACTATTATTATTTTCTTAACGATGAAAAACGGGAAAAAGCAAAAAAACTAACCTCATTTAACAATAATGCTATTGAATTTCATCATAGCTTATATGTTGAATCCAATTATTTTAACGATTTTCATATAAAGGAAGGTGTATCTGATAGTGATGTTTTTGAAAAAAATCAAAATCACCCCATTTTTAAAGTGTTGATAAAAGATTTGACAGAACTTATTACTAAAAAACAAAAAGAATTTATCAGAGAGAATGCCGCAAATATGCTAGTTATAAAATATGAAGCTAAAGGTGTATTTCCAAAATTCAGTAACAACAAATATGACCAAGAAAGGAAGAAGGATTTAATTAGCGTTGTAAAAGAATTATATTGCGTTCAACCTAAAATATTTAAGGGGCTAAAAACTGAACAAGAAATTACTTTCATTGGATTTTTGAATTTACTTTTAGATTCTGACGAACGTGAAAATATTATTTCAATCATAGAAGGAGTTACTCGTTTGACAAAAAATGAGAGAGAGGAATTAGTAGGTGTTTTGAAAAAAAGCAGCTTTTCAAAAATTATCGATACGATTAAATTAATTGAGAATCGCTTTAGATCTGTTGAAATACTAAAAACATTAGTTTATGATTTAAAGAAATACACTAATGAAAGAGACCATATTCAAAAAGTGATAGAATCAAACTATTGGCTTTTTGGAGAACAATTCCATTTAACTTCAGCAGATAAGAATTTTGAAGTATTATTATCTAAATATTTACATATTATTGACGGGATAACTGAAAAACATAAAATTGATTCTTATGATTGGAAAAGACGTCCCGATATTTTTATGTGTAGAAAAAGGAATATTCCTGATATTAGTGATAATGAAACGATATTAGAGGAAAATATTATGGTTGAGTTAAAAAGGCCATCCGTTACTATTACTAAAAAAGAATTTAGACAAATAGATGATTACTTAGATATTATCTTGAAAGAAGATAGATTTAATAGTCAACTTCGGGTTTGGAAATTTTTTGTAATTAGTAATAAAGTAGATGATTATATTTTAAAACAATATGAAGCATTTAAAGATAAAGGAAAAAGATTTCTTGTTCAACAAGCGGGAAGATATGAAATTTATGCACTTACTTGGGATGATTTATTTAGGCTTTTTGAAATTAGACACCAATATCTAATGGAAAAATTGGATTTTGATAAAAATGCAATTCAACAAGAGTTAAAACTCAAGGGCGTGGATTTCAGTAGAGGCTCTTCGAATCACTTAACATCGAAAGTGATAAATTTAAATTCATAATATAAATTTGACCCCAGTAAAAGAAGAAAAATTCTACATGTGTAGCCCTTCAAAAACGCCCTATTCCCTAGAACGTTTTAAAAAATAAATTTGGAGACCTCCCAAAACAACAATACACTCAACGGAATCTACCTATCAATATCTTGGTCTTTGTTTTTTTTAATTAATAATTCCCATTTTTTAGTGAGACCGTAGGTTCTTGCTTTTCTTGATTGATTCATAATTTGCATAAAATCATCTTCAATTGAATTTTTGACTAACGAATAAGCACTTCTGGGTTTTAAACCTAAATGTTGTGCTATATCGTTTACAGAGACTTCTTTATTTTTAATAAATAGTGAAAACAATTGCCTCTGTTGCGGTCTTAACTCTCGCAATTTCTCTGTCTGATATTTAATAGGTGCATCTTTATCCAATTCCTTCAAACGGTCTGCCTTCTTTCTTACTGATCGAAAAGAAATAGCCATTCCTTCCAAAAAATAATCTAAAAATGGAGTAATGTCTGCTTCAGCCCTTCCACCATAATAATTATGGCTTTTTCCAATGCTTAGTGCGCCATAATATCCTTGCAGATTTTTGGCATAATATTCTTCTAAGGAATAAATTCCTTTTAAGTCATATCCCATTTTATGAAGAAGGAAAGTGCTAAGAAGTCTTGCTGTTCTTCCATTACCATCATAGTATGGGTGAATCGTGGCAAATTGATAATGCACCAAAGCAGAAAGTATCGGCGCAGGTAGTATTTTTTTATCCATTTCTTGATCGACCCATTCAAATAGACCTTTCATTAAAGGCTTGACGTCTTTAGCCTCTGGAGGCATATAAACAATTCTACCAGTAGCCCCATCCTTGATTACATTTTGCCCCTCTCTATATGGAGTTGCCTTTTTAGAGCCTGTAAGAACCAAACTATGTGTAGTTTGCACCAATTTTTCTGTAATCTTTACTTTTTTCTTTAATTGCTCTTCAATATATTCTAAAGCTCTAAAGTAGTTTCTAACCTCACGCTCATCCCGTTCTCTCCCTGGAAAATCCCCTTTTTTTCCTTTGGCAACCTCTCCAACTTCTTCAGGAGTTAGCGCATTACCCTCTATCTGCGTAGAATAATGAGTTGACATAAGACGAGCTGTTTCTCTAAGTGATGCTATAAGGTTTGCAGTAATAGGAAGTACATTAATAGCCTCCCTATGCCTTTCTATTTCCAATAACCACTTTGTAAGACTTGGCGTAATTCTATAATTAGGTGCAAATTTCATATCCTCAATATAACATTAATGTAATTAAAATGCAAATAAAGTGTAATTAAAATGTAGTTAACTTGTGATTAAAAAAGATAGTACAAAGAGACGTAAACGTTTTTTTAGGATTTTTCTAGGAAAAAAGGAGGTTTTTCCTATTTAAAAAAGGGGGTTTTTCCTTTGAAAAGAAAGTAAATATAATTGATATTTAGATTTTTATATAAAATTTATTTTTTCACTTAAACTAAAAATAGTCATATGAGCTTAATTAAAAATATTTGGAATAAAGTTAAAGGTTCGGAATCTGTCTTATATCCAACTTTTCAAATCAAAGCATCTAATGTAATCGGAGGAATAGAGAGCCGTCCAGTAAAAGCAAGGAAAAATTATTTTGAAATATCTTTAACAGAACAGTTTTTAAAGAATGGGAGAGAATATTGGAATCAGTATATTCCTCTAACAGTATTTTTAACCGAATTCATTTATGCTAATAAAAGGAGTGCTTTTCCTTTTGTAATTGGTCCTGAGCTTCTTAAAAGTATCGAACAATTGGACGGCACAGAAAGTGTTAGGTATAAAAACACAAGAGTCGTTGGCCCCACTCCATATAGAGGGGATAATATCGTTATTTTTTCAGGCTTATTCCGAGTAAAAACAAAAAATTGGGCAGCACAAACTATTAGCCTTTTAGAAACGGTTGCTAAAGCTTTTGATACAACTAAATTATCTAGTTATTTAAATATTGCAGATCCTCTTTTAAATGGTATAGAGGGTTTTTTTGGTATGGGGAAAGATATGCAGTTTCGAATTGGGCAAAGAAATGAATTTAAAGATTCAGAAATTCATAGCTCTAACGTATTTGTCAGTGGCTATTGGTTAATGGTAAGAGAAGACCAAAAAAATGTTGATAAAAATAAGTTTTGGGTAAAAGATAATGAGCTTTATTACGGAACCACAAAAAGTAATATAAAGCCCTATAGAGGAAATGATTTTATCTTATATGAAATAAATGATTCTGAAAAAAGAAATGATTATGAAACATTTGATTTTCATCTTCACTGGGAAAATGCCAGAGATGCCGTAATTACTAAAAATAGTAAGCAAGCTGAAAGTGAATTCCAAATGCTAATGGTAGGTTTATATCAAAATCAAGATATTATTGAATCACAAAAAAACCAGTTATTAATGATGTATTCAGGAATGTTTGAAAAAATAAAAGAAACATTCCTTAATAAGTCTTCAATAAGTGAAATAGCTAGTTCTCTAAAAAGCAATCGAGAACTTTTAAAGAGCAGTGGAATTAGTATTGAATTAAGTAGTAAAGCAGTAGAACTCACAACAAAATTTGCCAATAAAACTTCATCTCTTTTTGAAAAAAATAACTTTGTAATAGATCAAGATTTTATTGAAAGATCATTGGATAATTCAATATTAAATGAACCAGATGTATTAGATATAGATAATTTTGATTTGATATCTATTAACCCAAAAATAGAATTTTTTGAAACTAAATAATTGCTAACAAATTAAACTCATGACTACTGTAGAATTACATTTTTTTGAAAACAAGAATCTTCTATTCAGTGAACCTCAGAAGAGTTTCCTAAACGAAATATCAAAAAAGATTCAATTACAAATTAACTCTGACGAATTTAGAACTAAAGTGTTGAATTTTAAATATAAAAAAGGTCGGCATTATCATCAGGACTTTAAACTCAATAAAGGAAAAACAAGAAATCAAATATTTGATATTTTCATGTCTGGAAAAGATCCTTATGATGATACGGATAAGGTGCTAAATATTCATATAAAACCTTATATTAAGAAAATTAAAGTCCACGCAACAACTTATAAAAATGTTCGGTCTGTTTTTTTAAACACCCTATATTTGGATTATTGCATGAAAAATACAAAAACTGGCAATTCTAAAATGGCTGGAACACTCATCCACGAATACATACACATTATGGGGTTTTCTCATTATACTAACAAGGCTAAGAAAAAAGATATGCCTACAGTTCCATGGGGTATAGGAAATATAATCAAGAAACTAATTGCTGGTTAATAGAAAGAACAGAGAGAGACTACTTTCTCTTTTCTATTATAGAGGTTCTAGGGTCGTCATCTGCCGGAGAGTCATTTAACCTTAAAAAACTATTTGTAATGATGCCTTTATAAGGTTTGGGAATCTGTGATATTGTTTTCAAGAAACCTTTTTGGGTTTCTCTCAGCTATTAACCAAAACTCTTCATCATTTAAGTACCCTCTAACATCTAACCCAAATCTTCTTTCAGAATAGTCTTTCTGAAGCATATAAAAATCAGAACCAAATAATATTCTGTTTTGTACTTGAGGTGTTTTTAATAAATTTCTTAAAAGCGGATACAGTTTATTATCATAAACAGTAAAAGAAATGTCAGCATAAACATTATCGTATTTAACAATCATTTTTCTAATCAGTGAATACCAATTTCTTTCTTCCTTAAAATTTTCATCCGAAATATCCAAATAATTATTCCACTCTTCATTTCCTCCAAAGTGCGCTATATTTATTTTAAGCTGCGGAAATTTTTCTAACACAAATTTATAATTGTCAGGGTGATTGAGGTATTTAGCAAAATCATAACTCTTGCTAGAATCTTTTTCATTATAAAAGCTAAACCTTTGCCTTGCTTTTTTAATCATTTCATCTGTAGGTCTATAACGGAAATGGTTTTTATTTTTAGGTATACAATGTGTAGTAATTGGAATCTGATTTTCCTGAGCATACCGATAGACCTTATCTAGTCTAGGGTCATCTGGGAAAAAACCCAATGCTGGATATAGTTTAATACCGGAAAAATTATGTTCTTCAATATGGTTTTTTACAATCTCAAAAACATTTTCCCTTCTAGGGTCAGCACATACAAAAGGAAGGAAAACATCTAACCCTTTGTCCTTATACTTTTTCTTTAAAAAGGAAATATCTTCCAGTTGCTGCAAGTAATTCTTTTTAGCTTTACCAGCATTCATATAATCAAAATCTATTGTCAAAGGACAAAATTTTGCAGTCTTAGGATAATAACCTCTAAGTTCATTGAATATAGCATTTTGATCCTCCTTAATTGCGCTATATACAAAACCAGCCAATGAAGGAGCAAACCTCTTTACAATATTAAATAATCGTTTTGCAAGCCATTTTTTTCTAATCAAGGTAGTCGGTAAATACCATCCAATGAAATTCTTTGGCAAATAATCAATAGTAAAAACGTGGCAGTGAATATTATGTATATTGTATTCTAATTTCTCTTTGGAATCCATTTTATTTAAGAATTAAATTGTCTTAATTTTTCTTTTAAAAAATCCTCAGTTGAATCAATTTTCATTTCAACCCAGATGGGATAGTGATCAGACATTTGCCGGGTACGCCAATCTTTCTTATAATAAGTTTGCTTATTTGCATATGGAGGATCTCCATCTGCAATTCTTAACTGCTCTAATATATTTATATATGCTTGATAGGCAGGGTCATTAATTTGATCATCTCTAAAGACTGTTTCAAACATATTAAAAACACCTGCCTTATTTGTTGTTTCAAGTGCTGGAAACAGACTTTTATTGTAAAAGAAGATATGGTCGTAAATGTTATTTGAAGCTGCCGTTGTTGTATCCTGATCAATCAATTGTTCAACTTCAATAAAATGATTATCCTTCAGTATTTGAAATGCTTCTGAATTATTCCTGTAAAGGTTCATATCTCCTAGAATAATAACATTATCTGACCAGAGCCTAATATTTGAGCTACGGCTAAGACGTCTTTTCAATAAATCCATAAGAAATTTAATTTCGCTTTTTCGAATCTCCTTATCATCTTTTTTATTCCCAGGTTGCAGGTGAAGGGTAATGAGTGAGAATTTTTTCCACTCAGCAGTAAAGCCTGTTAAATATGGAATTCTATTGAATTGTTTTAGATTGTGATCTTCACTAATCTTATGATGCAGAATAATTTCTCCCGCTTGTCCTGAAAAGTTGCAACGCCTAGTATCATAAATAACTAAGGATCGTTCACTATTTGCCCCCTTATGATCACTAACGTCATTATATAGGTATGACCAGTCTGAACCTAAAATTCTAAGTAATATTTTCAGTGGCTTCAAGTTTGCCCGACACTCTTGTATTGAAACAAGATCAAATTTTGAAATAATCTCCGCGAGATAAAAATAGGGTTCACAGACTCTGTGTTTATAAGACCCAAAATCTTTAAGATTCCAACTGCAAAGCAAAAGGTTAGAATCCGTTTTTTTCTCTGGGATAGTCTTAAGTGCTTCTCTAAGAGCCAAAATATTTTCAATTGTCCTTCCTTTTTCATTATTGGTCATATTTGGAAAAATAAGGGAATAATTCTGCTTTTTGTCATCAGAAATATGACGAAGATCGTTGTACCAAGGCATAATAAATAGTTTTAAAACTGAATTCTAAAGTTAGAATTTAATTTTTATTTAGTAAAGGGAAAAAACCTATTTTTAAATAGGGTTTTTCCCTTTATCATATTGGCATACAATTCATTAATGTTTATTTAATATCACTCTAGGAGTTCTAGGGTCTCCCTAGCAGGAACGCATTATTTAAAAAAAGCTTGTGATTGTCATAATGCAACCCTGCCTTGACAAATATCTGTCAACTTGATACAATGATAATGAAATGAATATTAAGGTTACTTTTTTGTACACCTCTTGTATGAAAAAGTAACCTTAATATTCTAAAAATGAAAAAAAGATTTTCAGATGAACTTGCATTTTACTCAGTTTTTGAACATTTAATTTTAAATAAATTTTTATACTATCAGAATTATATTGAAAATAAAAATGATACTATAAGTTCAATAATTAAATTTTACCCTTGGAGTAATTCATTAAAAGAAAAAAATATAGAAATTAATCTTGGTGTTGGTTCGATAGATAAAAAAAGCGATAATTCTCAGTTCTATTTAAAAGGGGATAATATCGTCATTGCTCATATGTTTTTTTGGCTAGAAAATCAAGGTTTTGAAGATCAATTGTCAGTATGTGTATTTGCTAACAATATGTATGGGATTTCATTTGTTATAAAAAAATATTGTCATCTTTCTGCTAAAATGGTTCATTACATTATTGAAGGGAATAAGTTTATTCCTCTTTTACATTTCAAAAAAATAATTACAGAACTTGATAGGGTTTTTAATGTTTTAGAAACAAAATTCAAATAATATTCTAAGAATGCTTATTTAAATAAGCATTCTTTTTTATAATTATTTTTTTATATCTTTATGCCTCTCCCCTCAAAGCAAAAATATTTTTTGTTTTTCCCTGTTTTAAAATATTATGACACCCTAAATTAAATTTTAAATTAGTGTAAATAACGAGATTTTAATGAAAATTAATAATAACTACATTCACGAAAATGAAATAATCAGTAATAATGAATTTTATCTGCAATTAAATGATTTGTTTTTGAAATTTTTAGATGACTTCCCTGATTATATTGAATCTAATGAAGAATTCACAAATGGAGATTTTTTATATAAAGATAATGAAGAGTTAATAAAGCAATACTTAAGTAAATATATATACTTCAATAAATTATTGGATTATGATTATTATAATGAACTCTTATCAAAAATTTTTAATTTATCAGATCTTCCTAGAAATTTAATCTCAGAAAACGAAATTGACTTATTAAGGTTAATGTTTGGAGATGAAAAAAATGATGTTTCTGTTATACTTGGGAAAGTTGGATGGGGCAAGACTACATTAGTAAAATATGTGTTAAAATTTCTTCTTAAATATAAAAAAAAAGAATGTAAATTTATTCCAATTCATCTTGATTTTAACTTATATGTAAATAAATTAAACTCAGAAAACGATAGAGTAAAATCTGTCAAATTGCTTTATAAATTATTAAGAAAAAAAGTTCTAAAAATAAATTCCAATACTCTTCATGTTGATAATGAAAATTATTGGACATTTCTTAAATCTTTAGAAGATTTTTCTGAGTATAAACAAGAAGAGGCAACTCTTCTGAAAATCTATAAAGAAGATAAAATTGAGTACTTTAAATTAAGATCCAAATTGCTTAAAAAGAATAACGCAATTCTTTACTCTTTAAAGTATTTAAAACAGGAATATAATAGCAAAATTATTATTTTTATTGATAATATTGACCCAGTTAATGATATCCCGACTCAGGCAATATTAGTTGAATTATACAAAATTGTTAAGGTTTACAAAATTAAAGCAATTGTTTCATTTAGACCTAATACATACTCAGAAATTGAAAATAAAAAGGAAGGTGTATTTGATACTTTTACACCAAAGTCTATTACGCTTTGCAAGCCTAGAGCAAAATATATTTTCAAATCAAAATTGAAATATTTAAAAAAAAATGAAAAAGATGGAAAACTTCAAATCCTTTTTGGAAATAGAATTCTTAAATCAGAATCTACATTTGAACTGTTAGAATCATACCTAATACTTTTGAAGAATAAACATGTCAGTAATTTTTTAGATAATATTTGTAGTGGAAATTTACGGGTATGGAGTAAAACTTTAAAAATTTTTTTTAGTTCTGGTTATTTGAAAGAACATAGATTATATTCAAATTATTTAAAATATAAGCTCCCAAAAGAAGAATATAAAGAATATTATAACCCTGAATGGATAGCGTTTTCATCAATTATTACTTCAAATCATACAATGTTTTTTCCATCATACGAGGGTGATAGGAGAAAAGATTTAATAATTAATCTATTTAACAACAAAACTTTTTCTTTTAACACTTCTATAATTAGACTAAACATTCTTCAGTTTTTTAACCATGAAGCATCAGAAATAAATACTCTTAAGAGGATTTATATGGAAGTATTTAAATGTTATAGTGAACAAGAAGATATTGAATATTCAATTAACTATGCTGTAAGGATATTGATTAATGCGGGGCTTATTAGCTCAAATAGAGTTTATAAAGTTGATGCTGATGAATCAATTAATTATATCCGTGATTTGAAAATTGAAGAAAGTGGACAGTATTATTTATCAGTATTAATAGTCCATTTAGATTATTTAAAATTTATGAAGGATGATGTTCATATGCCAGAGGAATATTTAGATGAAATTTATGGTTCAAAAAAATCAAGATCAAATAAAAGAACTTTTTTAGATATAATTAAATTCCTCTCATTTTTAACTAAAACAGAATTTGAATTAATTGATGAATTAGATATTAAGTCGTTGAAACTATATATAAAATATTTCTCAATTGGGAGTGAATTTATATTATTTACAAGTTTTATTCTAAATAGGTTATCAAAACTTCCTTTGTATAAAAATGAATTATCTTCTTCAAAAAAAATAAATAAAGAAGTATTATTTCTCAAAAAATATATAAACGATTGTAAAAACAAAATTCAAAACAAGTTATGAAAAAATATATATTTGGATTAATCGGTATTTTAGTCATATTATTATTTATACCCCTTGTTTGGAAATATGAAGAACAAGTTATTTTTGATTGGCCGAACTTTACTGAAGAATATTATAAATCTTGGTTTGGGTTGATACAAATAATATTAGGGTTTTCATTTTTTACTTTATTATATGAACATTTAAATAAGAAGAAAAATCATAATCGAATATTTTCTATTAAAAAAAGGATTGAAAATAAAACAGATATTTTCTCTCAAGAGGATATATTAGATTCAGAATTTGAAAAAAACCTTAGAGAATTAGACGAATTGTTAATCATTTTTAATGACTCAGTAAATCAAGTTGAGCTTAGTGATGACAAATTAATTCTTTTCTTTGAATTTACTAAAGAGCTTAAGATTATGAATAGAAATTTAGTTCAAAACCTTAATAACAATGACGCTAGATTAATCTCTATTAATGACATTCAAAAACTAATAAAAGAATCTTCTGCAATTAAACAGGATTGATAACCACAAACAAGTATTAGAGTTAACTTCTATACTTTGATCTGTATTTCTTTCAAAGACAATGGTTTATAATAATTTAACTCCATAATTCTAATAAACAGAATCTATTAACTGCATGTTATATTAATCAACTTTATATATTTATTTATAAAAGAATTAATGACATTTCGTTCTATTTGTGAAATTATATACGACCAATAACTGATTACTTAAAAGGAATAATATAAAAACAGTTACTGTTCTTAACCTTTACTTTTTTAATCGGAATTTTGTTAATAGGGAATGTAACGGGAACTCACTTTGAAAGATCACTTTTGACCTGAGGACTGAACATTTCAAAAGCAATCTTGGCACTCTTTATTTTTTATACTTTTTTGTATCTTTGAGAAAATAATCTTTTTTACTCCCCCTTTATAAGAAATAACTGTGTGTGTATTCCCAATTCGTAATACGCTTCTTTTTTTTATTTAACAGATGAAAAAGAATGTTATCACATAATATTAGCTGATTAAGAAGTGCTGAGTTGGCAAATAAGTGAAAAAGCTATATAATTTTGCTTCTCAGTTAGCTTTTTTTAGAGGTATAAGAAAAACGTTCTACGACAAAGACATGTATAAGTTCATTGCTCCTGATTTCCTTTGGCTAGACAAGTCTGTTAATTAATTCTATATTAACAAAATTTCAATTAAAAAATGGAAGAAAAAATCCTTAAAATATTTGACACTAACACTGAGGCTATTGCTACTAATAGGGGGTTTTACTATCAATATTTATCTGTGTTGAAAAAGTGGATTGAAAATTATATTAATGAGGAAGACATTGAAACCTTTACAGAAGTTGATAATGATATCAAAGAAGTTGGCGAGAACTTAATATTCACCCAAATTAAATGCTATACATCTTCTTTTAGCTTGAATTCCCCTGAAATTAAAAAAGCAATTTTTGATTTTTTTATACTCTATTTGAAGTATCGTACAGTAAATGACAAAATCACATTCTGTTTCTCAACAAATTCAAGTATTGCTACAAGAGAAAAATTATTATCGAAATGGGTTAATGATTTGGAACTTAATGAAAGAGAACTACTGTCAATTTGTTCTAAAAAAATAAAAGAAATATTAATTAATGGAATTAATAGAAGAAAAAATAAAAAATTACAAAATAATATTACAAAAATTAATAAAAATGAAATTAAAGAAATCAGTGAAACCTTTAAAAAATATATAAAAAAAACAGATATCCAATCGTTTGTAAAAAGCATCAATTGGGAATTCAATAATGCTTCTCCTGAGGATTCTATAATTACAATTAGAAATAAAATCAGAATTTTACTAAAGCATCCAAAATTTGACAATAAGCCTACCTCTTTACTTTTTGGTGTATTATTATCAGAAATATATAAGAACTCTCAAAATAAGGATAAAAAAGATCGTTGCTTAAGTAAGCAAACAATATTAAAAATATTAGAACATACTGATGAAGAATTAAAAGGATATGTTGACAACAAATTTATCAAATTGTTACGGATTGATGTTGAGATTTTAATAACTGAAGTTGAACAAATAAAAGAACAAATAGAAGGGCAGGGTCTAGATATAAAATCCTTAAAAAACAAATACAGTCAATTTTCACAAAAGGAATATGCCAAAAACCTAACCTTACTTCCAGATTTATATACTATTGATTTTTGTGGATGGGAAGGGTTTTTAAATCAAACTAATTCAATTTTAAAAGAAAAAAAAATCGTTTCAATATATTCAGAAGGTGGAATGGGTAAAACCTCTTTTGCTAAAAAATATTTAAAGATTTTCACAGGATATGATCATATTATTTGGATAAATGCAGAACACTCCATTGACTCTTCTTTTACATCTGATGATTTACTACAAAGGAACTTAGGGATTGAATTTTCAACAAATGATGACATAGGTAAAAGATTTAATTATTTATTGAATGAATTAGGAAAAGTTAGTGGGGAAAATTTATTAATTGTTGATATCCAAGAATCTGAAGACGAAATAATATCATTAAAATTAATATCATCAATACCAAATTGGGAGAAATTAATACTTACAAGAAGTCATTTAAAAATAATCCCATCCTTAAAATTGCCCAAAATAAGTTTTGACAATGCTAAAGAAATATATTTATCATTTTGTAGTAAGGAAATTATTGAAGATAGTCTTTTTAAAGATTTTTTTAATTACATCGATTATAATGTATTGGTCATAGAACTAACAGCAAAAACAATAGAAAATAGTTTTGATTTAACTTTAGAAAAAATATTTTATTCTATTAAAGATCAAAGCATTGATGACAATAATTTTAATATCGACATTGAAATTAGAGGTGAAGATAAATCTATTAAAATTTTTAATTTTTTAATTAAAAAATTTGGTGTTAATAATCTTATTCCTATCGAAAAAATTTATTTCAATTTTTTAACACTTTTACCATCAAATAATATTTTAATTGAAGATTTAATTTTGATTAATGGTACTGAGCTTTACAATGAAAATAAAATAACCATAATTAATATAATTAATTCTTTAGATAAAAAGGGACTTATAGAATTCTCGTCAGATAGAAAAAGAATAAATATTCACAAAATTGTTCGGGAAGTTACTATTTACAGTGAAAGAAAAGAATTAAACCCATTCTCATCAAGTATGCTTTATATAACATGGTTAACACATCGAATTGAAGAAGGTTATAATAGCCCGAATAAATCCTTTCGATTTTTAAAGTATGCTGAATCTATTTTAAACTCAGTAAAGGAAAAGTATAGAAAAAGCTTATATCAGCCATTATTGTTATTAGAGAATGAGCTTTTATATTCAAATAGATTTTATATAAAAACAACAAATGAGCTTAATAAATCAATTGATTTAGTCAAGAGAGCTAAAATGTTTTCAGGGCTAGACACAAGGAGTCTTGCAGTAATGTATAGTAACCTTGGTCTAGCCTACGCTGATAATTATAACAATGAAAAAGCTATTAATTATTTTGAAAAAGCTTTAAATATTTTTAAGAAAAACGAAAATAATTGCTTAAATCTAATAATTATAGTATTAAATAATATTTCTTTAGTCTACTTGAATAACGGTGATTTAAAAGGATCAATGATGAATTTTAAAAAGGTCCAAAGTATTAGAAAAAAATATTCTCTCTATGATGACCAACAATTAGGAATTGAGCATAGAATACTTGCTAAATCATATAGAATTGAAGGTAATTATGAAAAAGCAATAGAATTGTTAAATGAAGGCATTCAATTACATAAATCAATTAATCCTTTAAAAAGAAATGATTTTTACTTAGCAGCTTACTATAGTGAATTATCTAATTTATGCCTTTTAATAGAAAATATTGAAGACGCCATTTATAATCAAGAATTAGGAATTAAAATATTGGAAGAAATGGACTTACAAAAGAGTGAATATATTTTTTTTATGTACCAAATCATATTAAAATTATATCAATTCAGAGGGTTAAAAGACAAAGAGAAGAAAGTATTTAGTAAAATTAATTCATTTAAAAATATTTATCATATAGAAAATATTTGAAAGCAGTTTAATAATGACTAAAAAAATAAGAAATGAAATCCCCCAAAGGAATAAAGTAAAGGCTAAATTACAACAGGAAATAAACTCGATATGTCCATTTTGCGATAACGATGATGTAGGTCATTTTCAGATTCATCATATTGATAGTGACCCATTAAATAATGAAAATTCAAACCTAATTTTATTATGCCCTTTGTGCCATTCAAAAATTACTAAAGGAGATATATCAATTGATCAAGTAATTAAAACTAAAAAACAATTAAAAAACATTAGTGGTAATATCAAATTCATTTCCGTTAGTGTTGATAGTAAAAATTGTGGGTGGGAACAAATTGAAAATATCCCTTACGCTTTTGAAGTAAGGAAATTAACATCTCTTTTTCCAATATTCAATTTTAGCTTTATAAATCAATCTAACAATACAGTCTTACTAACTAATATTATTATTAAGACAAAACGATTACCCGCTGGTCTTTCAGGCCCCAATATTCCCCTTCCAAATATCTTGAGGCCGATTGTAAAGTATAAAATTAAATTACCTGAAGATGGAAAAGTTACAAATACTATGATTTTAGAAGAACTAGAAATACCTCAAGGAAGAGCATTTAAATTCCAAGTTGAATTATATGATGTTTCAATGGAGAGATTTAAACCTCCTTTTAATAAATTTATTTTAAGTTTAAAGTTCGGATTTAATAATGACTTCAATATTGATATCCCAAATATTTTATTAAACTCTAGAAGGGATAATTTACAACACGTTTCTATTAGTTAATTATTGTTTTATTTATTCGAAGAAAATAATGTCTTATGATCTCTTGATTTAATAACACATTGACCATAATAGAAGTTTTTTTAACTATTTTTTTTTATTTTATAAAATTATTGTTTACTCATTTATAAATTAATTATCTACTTTAGATGTCTATTTTAGACGCCAATGATATACTTCCATTTATGCCAAAATTTTATTAATAAATCTAACAGAGAGGTAGATTCTTTTGTTAAAAAATTTATTATTGAAAATAAAAATAGAAAATCTGTAAAAGGTCTTGGAAAGGTAACACCATTTAATGGCGGAATCTATATTATTAATTTTAAAAAACCTTATTACGGAAACATAGTGCTTCAAGAAAAACATCTTGAATTTGAAAAAAAAGAGCATACTGTTTACTTTATCCGGAGTTTTTTTAAAGAAAACCTTCAGGAATTTGTTGAAGTTAGAAGCGGAAGATGGCTAAACTACAACCCCTTAGAGGAGTATGAATTACTGGCTTTTAAAGAAGTGCTTAAGAACAAAAAAGACAATACGGTTTCTTTAGAAAAACCCCCAAATGATTTAATTGATTGGCAAAAAAACTATGAACTTAAAGTTGATTATAATATTTATGAAACTGAAAATTGGGTAAAATTTGCTTTAGACAATTCAATTGACTCAGGAATGAAATTAGATGAGGTTAAGGTTTTTAGACTTGCTCTCTTGGAAATAATAAACGAAAATTCAACCTCAATTGAAATTCTTAAAAAGGAACAAAATTACCAAACCATCTCTTCTGTTTTTAATGAAGAAATTGGCGTGATTTATAATAAAATAAATGTTGAGGGTAAGACAATTTTCCAATTAATTGATGGTGCCAATATTAAATCACAAAAAGAAAATTGGAATATTATTAAAAGCAATAACTACAACTTTAATAATCAATTAAACACAATAAATGACATTAGTAGAATGTCTGTAAAAGCCTATCCTAACTGGTCATTAAACAATGCTGATTTATGGGCCAAAGTTCAAAAAAATGGTCAATATGGTAATTTATCTTTGTTACCCGAACAGACTAATTTTCTTAAGAATTTCAAATTTCCAAAATATATTAACGGTCAAGCAGGAAGTGGAAAATCTACAATGTTATATTATCTTTTTTCTAACATTTATTATTATAAATTTATTAATGAAATAAAGGGAGATATTGTTTTTCTAACTGAAAACGAAAAATTATTAGAACACACACAAGGCTCTGTAGTTGACTTATTGTACAATAACCCTGAATTTGACATGTCTTCAGAGCCTGAGGCTATTGCAGATGCTGATAATCATTTCCATCCATTCAAGGAGTTTTTATTAAGTTTTTTACCCGATGGTTGTTCAGAATTTGATTCTAATAAGTATTTAAACTTTTCAAAATTTAAATTACTTTATGAAGAATCAAATATTCCTGAACATATTATATCTAATTTTTCTGCGGAATTGGTTTGGTTTACATTAACAACTTATGTTAAAGGGAATAGTCTAGATTATAATATTACAAGTGATAATTATGAAGATAAAATGCCTAAAAAAGGGAAAGAGCTTATCTCTAAAGAAGATTTAAAAAAAATGGAGAAAGTTGTCATCAATCCTTTCTATAATAAATTAATGGAAGAAGGATACTGGGACAAAATCAAACTTATCCAATATTTAAATGAGAATGTAGAAATTGATAAAAAATTTGAAGTTATATTTTGTGATGAAGCCCAAGATTTTTCTAAAGTTGAATTGAGATTTATCATACAATTGTCCTCTTATAACGATTTTGACCTTTCTGACGTTGAACAATTTCCAATTGTATTTGCTGGAGATGCACATCAAACAGTTAACCCTACAGGGTTTCGTTCAGAAGTTTTAACATCAATGATTTACGAAGAATTATCTGATAAGGAAAATAACTATAATTTAGATTCAAGTAAACTTGAATTCACTCCCCAGTTCAATTATAGATCCTCTCAAACTATTGTTAACTTATCTAATGCAATTCAATTCCATAGAAAAGAAAAATTAAATGCCGATATAAAAAACCCTCAAATATCTAAAAGACCCTTATTAAATCGATTTGAACACCTAAATGTATTTGTGAGCTTTGATACTTTTAAGGAAAACCAAGTTTTACAAAACAAAATTGGATATAAAACAATAATAGTCCCTGTAAATAATGAGGAAATAACTGAATACAAAAAGAAAAATAAAATATTAGAAAAATACAATAATATTATTTCAGCAGTAGATGCTAAGGGGTTAGATTTTAATGAGGTTGCGCTTTATGGGTTTGGAGAGCATCGAATTTTTAACAAAAATATTGGGACATATGAAAAGAGATTCTTTTTTAACAAACTATACGTTGCTATAACTAGGGCTCAAGCAGAGCTTGTAATTATAGATAGTGAAAAGTCTAAATCTGAGTTTTGGGAGCCAATAGTTGAAAATTATTTAAAGTCTAAATGGTGTAGAGACACTTCGCCTAAATTAAGCGAATTTGAGGATTTAATTATCTTTGATTCAAATGAAGTAATTTTAAGTTCAGAGAATGTATTAGAAAATGATGCTATAAGACAAAAAGAGCATGGAATCCTAGAAAAAAATATACCTTTACTTTCCATCGCTGCGAACCATTTTCTTAAACTTCGGAATCAAAAAGAATATTATTTATGTCTAGGTACTATCGAAGAAATTAAAGAAAACTGGGGCAAGGCTTCAGAGTTTTATTCTAAAAAAATAACAGGCGATTTAGGATATTTTAATGCAATGAATGTTCTTTGGCTGGGGAAACTCTTTGAAGATTTTTTAAATCTTAATGAAAAGAATTTATACAATTCAAATAGCAACGATATTCATGTAAAAATCATTATCTCCAAATTATTTAGAGATGGTGAATTATCATTTTCTGATTTAAAAATATTGTCAGAGAAATCAAATGTCTTAAGAAGGGTAATAACTATAATTAGTTGGAGGAAAGATGTTATTAATGAGTTTATTTCATTTCTAAATAGCACGAGTGATGATGATGAAATTCTAATATTATGCGATTTATTAGAAGAAATTTGCAGTAAAAACAACGAAGGCGATGCATTGCTAAAAGTAAGTGACAAATACTACAGTCTAGGTAAATATCAAAATGTTATCAGCTTACTTGAGTCATTATCAATTGAAGATAAAACTTATTATAAATCAAAACTCCAATTAGCTAAAAGAAAAGAAAATATTGAGGAAATAATTATTTATTCTGGACATTTAGCAATTCAATCAAAAAACCCTAAAAAATACATCTCTTGCATATTAGAGAACTATTCACTTAAATCAAATAAAGGATTAAATATTAATAACATTTATTATGATTTATATGGATATCTAGCTCATATTTACTCACAATCGCAACACTCAAAAATTATAGAGCTATCTAAAAAAGTAGAAAAATCCTTTGATGATAGCAAAAGGAATATCGCATTAGCAAATGCTTATTATTTTTTATTATCACGCGGAACCAACAACTCAACATTTAACTTCTGTTTAGAAAGGTGGGTTAAGAGTTTATCTAAAGAAGGCGTAAGTATTAAAAAAATTAATAATCTATATAAAAGTTTAATTACATCATTGAATAATGATAAACTAGAATACATAGCTTTCACAAAGAAGGAGATTGATTTAATTAAAACAATTCCAACAGAAATTAAAAGGAAAACACCTAATCATTTTGAGAATTTGGACATCATCAATTTTAGGAAATTTAAAAATCTAGAAATTAGAAATTTAGGGTTAGTGAATTTAGTTGTTGGTGATAATAATATAGGTAAGACATCATTTCTTGAATCTTTACTATTTACAAATGACAAAAAGACTTTAATTAAAAGGCTTGCTTATGCATATATAGATAGAGCAAATATTTCTCCAGAAAAGCACACAACTTCTGATGGAGTTAACTTATTTTATTCCTTAAATAAAACCTTTTTAAAAGAATATATTAATTGCAATTCTAAAGACGATATTATTAGTTATAAAATTTACGATAAAAGAGAAACTTGGAATTTTAATTTGAATTTTTTCAATGAGATTAACAATAATGATAGCCTTTTACTGAATTTTGAAAAATTGGATTTTAATATTTTGAAAAATCTTTCATATGAAGATGGTATAAGTTTACCATATATGCCTTTTGGAAAAGGATTTGGCTTAGAATTGGCTTCTGTATATGATTCAAAAATCCGACCCGATAGAGATTTAGAAAAACACTTTTTAAACCATTTAAAAACATTTATCCCAAAAATAAAACAAATATTTATTAATTCCGAAGGTAATATTGATATTAGAGATGATGAATATTCTGAAGACAGACCATTAAGTCAATATGGGGATGGAGCAAATAAATTATTTAGAATACTATTATTATTAACTATTCATAAAGGAAAAACCTTATTGATTGATGAAATTGATGCAGGTATTCATTATACTAGATTTAAAGAGTTTTGGAGAATTTTATTACGTATCTCAAAAGTTGATAATACCCAATTAGTAGTTACAACACATAATGAAGAATGTATAAAATACTTTAATGATGTTTTAAATGAACAGGAGTTTGGTGAAAATTATCAAAAAATCTCAAGAGTTGTTCAAATGAAAAAAGTAAATGAGCTTAAAATACGTTCATTCGAATATGAAAGTTTTAATCTTGCAATGGAGGATAGTTTTGAATTAAGATAATAGGTTCTGATATGATTAAAATTTTTTGTGAGGGCATTACTGACCAAGTATTTATTGCTGATTGTATAGAACATTTTTATAATATTACCTTTCAACGTGAGACTAAACATAATAACAAAGATAAATTAGATATATTAATTGCAAACCAAATTCAAATAGTAGAAATTGGAGGATGTTCTAAATTAAATTCTGAATTATATATTGCTGAATTAGTAGATAATCATGAAAAAGGTGGAAGGAATATCGTGATTTTTGATGCTGATTATAATGAAAAACCTAATGGCAACAAAGGTTATAAATCTTGTAAGCAAAAGCTTGAGGATATTATCAGAAATAAGAAATTAAAATTTGATTATTATATATGGCCAGACAACAAAAATGATGGTGAAATAGAAAACTTATTAAGAACATTAATTCCTCTTGACAAAGAGTGTATTTATAATTGTATTGATTCTCATCAAACCTGTTTAAATGGATTACCTTTAAATAATCTTAAAATTTCTGAATTAAAAGAACGGGTTGGATATTATCTTTATACATGTAATTTAAAATCACGACCTAAAGAAAGAGATTATAAAAATATAGAATATTGGGATTTAGACGAATCTAAAAGTGATAGCTTAAAGCTTTTTAAAACTTTTATAGATACACTTGGATTATAGTCAAAGCTACTCCAAGATTAATATATTATTCTAATAATGCTCAAAAGATATAGATAATTACTATCCTTTATAAAAACTACAAACTATTTCTTTTTTACTCTCTCCAGTTCTGCTAATCTGTTTTTCATTTTCATTTCTAATAAGCCAACCAGTCTGTTTTTCTCTAAATAACTCTCTAAGATAGCTTCAATGATTTTTTGATCATATTCCCCTAAAGATTCTATTCTATCGAGTTTCTCTTTTAATGATACATTATCACTATTTGGATCTGAAAATAGCTCTGAAGGACTTATACTTAGGCCTTTGGCTATCTTTTCTACAGAACCGAGTCCTGGCTCCACTTTCCCATTTTCTATTCGACTAAGGGTAGTCTGTCTAATCCCTGCATTTTCAGCTAAATCAAGTTGTGACAATCCTTTTAATGCCCGGAAGTGTTTTATATTATTACAGAAGATTTCTTGCAGTTCTGCCATATCTATTTTCTTTGTTATGCCAAATATAAGGTAATATATTTAACATTATGTGTTTTTGGTATATTTTGTTGTTTATATTACTTATTAAGCATATATTTGTAATCATTATGCTCAACAACACATCTTTTAGCGCATCTAAAGATACTAAATATTCTGATTTACAACTTCGGAATATTAGAAAACGTCTATTGTTTTATGCGGTATTAGAATATGAACGCTACTTATCTTCTATATGCCCAACGCAATAATATATACTCGAGTCTCTACGGATGAACAAGCTAATAAAGGGTATAGTCTTCCTCATCAAAAAAGTGTTCTCGAAATGTATTGCCAACATAAAGGTATTAACATACTTCGTCATTATAGAGAAGACTTTTCTGCTAAGAATTTTAATCGTCCTGCATTTAATGAATTGGCAGCTTATATAAAGGTAAATCGCAAGTCTGTTGATTGTCTTCTTTTTACTCGATGGGATAGATTCAGTAGAAATCAGGAAGAAGCTTATCGAATTATTCGGGAGTTTAGAAACTTGGGTGTTGAAGTTAATGCTATTGAGCAGCCCCTTGATTTATCTCAACCAGATTCTAAAGTAATGCTCGCAGTCTATTTAGTTATACCAGAGGTAGAGAATGATAAAAATAGTATTCGTACTAAAGAAGGATTACGAAGAGCTATGAAAGAAGGTTGTTTTGTAGGCTTAGCTCCTCGTGGTTATGTTAATGCTAGAAATGGGGAAGGGAAGTCTACTTTAGCAATCAAAGAAGTTGTTGGAGCTGTTATTAGAAAAGCATTTATTGATTATTCTAAAGGTGTTCTTTCTTCAGAAGAAGTTCGAATGAAATATTTTCACAATGGTTTAAAGGTTTGTAAACAAACAATGCTTAATATTTTAAGGAATCCTGTTTACAATGGCAAGATACTTATCAAAGAATGGAAGAAAGAAGATGAGGTTATTGTAGAAGGGCTTCATCCTCCTATTATTGATGAAGAAACTTTTGATACTGTGCAAAGGCTTATATCTGGGAAAGTACAACCAAAAGTTCACAAATATTCTGAAATAGATGAGAGGCTTCCATTAAGAGGTTTTTTATTATGTAAAAAATGCGGAAGGTCGCTTACAGGAAGTGCATCAAGGGGTGGAAGTGGAATTCGACACTTCTATTATCATTGCCACCCTAAATGTAAAGAACGTTATAAAGCTGATGAGGTAAATTCTCTTTTTGAAAAAGTCCTAAGTGAATTTGTTATTAAAGGTGATGTAAAGAAAATGTACCGAGATATTCTTGACACTACTTTTCACGGAGAAAGAAAAAACAGGGAACTAAGAATTAAGCAAATTCAAAACGAAATTAATAAATTATCTGCTCGTCTAGAATCCATAGAAGATAAGTTTTTTGATGACCTTATTGACCCTAGTACTTATAATTCTGTGAAGCGAAAAAATCAGAAAAAAATCAATGATTTAAAAGTAGAACTTACCAGTATTAAAAGCCTAAAAAAAGACGTTGAAGATTATCTGAAAATTGGAATATCCTTTCTTCACGGTATTGATAAATTATACAAAAGTTCAGACGCTCGCTATAAAAAAAAGATTGTCGGTTCGATATTCCCTGAAAAACTCGTCTTTTTGAAAAATAGATATCGAACCGCTTTTATCAATGAGTTCATCTCGCTAATCATTAGTAAACATAAGCCTTTCAAAAGATTGGAAATAAAAAATCCCCGCCAAAATGACGGGGAGTCTAAGAAAGCTCCTCTTCTTGGACTCGAACCAAGGACACCCTGATTAACAGTCAGGTGCTCTAACCAGCTGAGCTAAAGAGGAATTTATCTTTGTGTATTTTAATTCTAAGAACGTAATGCTGCCTTTTTAACTTTCTATCGTTTCGTAGGCGGGTGCAAATATAAAATTAATTTTTATCTGCAACAAACAATTTTTTATTTTTTCTTACTTAAATAACCATCGGTAAATATCGTTCCCGTTTGCAAACAACACCAATGAGATTAATAATATAAATCCTGCCATCTGTGCGTACTCCATCACCTTTTCGTTTGGCTTGCGCCCTGTTGCCATTTCGTATAATAAAAACACTACGTGACCTCCATCTAATGCAGGTATTGGCAAGATATTCATAAAAGCTAATATAATCGAAATCAAAGCTGTTGTATGCCAAAAAGCTAACCAGCTCCACTCGCCAGGAAATAAATTAGCAATCGCCCCAAAGCCTCCAACTTGAGTGGCGCCTTCTTTGGTAAACACATATTTAAATTGACTTACATAATCTCTTAAAATATTGTAGCCATACATAGTTCCGCCACTTAGACTTTCCATAAAGCCATATTTCACTTCTTTATAAGCTCCTATATATTCTTTTCCGAAGTTGTTTATCCCAATAGTTCCTTCTTCCGAAGGAGTTACCAAAATAGTTTGCTGAGCTCCGTTTCTTTCAATTACAATAGTTATTTCTTTATTAGGGTTTGCTTTAATATTTTCTGAAAGCGTATTCCAATAAGGAGTGGGCATTCCATTTATTGAAATAATTTTATCATTCACTAACAACCCCGCTTTACCTGCAGGCATCTCTGGAATAACGGTATCTAAAACGGTGGTTCTTATGGGCTGAAATGGCTGAAGCTCTCCTGCCTTAAACATTGTCATCCCAACATCTTCAGGGACCAATAAAGTTTCTACCGACCCACCTGCATGCTGAACTGTAATTGAATTTACATCTCTTAAAAACAAATAACGGTTTAGGTTGTTCATGTTTTCAAACGCTGCACCATTCAGTTTTAATACTTGATCTCCATCTTGAAAACCTAAATCTTTAAAGGTTTGAGATACAGAAAACCCATTAGGTAACTCATCATTGGTCACTATTTTCTGTCCAGAAAAATAAAAGATGCTAATATAAATTACAAACCCAACAATAATATTTACGGTAACTCCTCCCAACATAATAATGAGTCGTTGCCAAGTAGGTTTTGATCTAAACTCCCAAGGCTGAGGTGGTAAAGCCATTTGTTCCTTGTCCATACTTTCATCAATCATCCCAGATATTTTTACATACCCTCCAAGTGGCAACCAACCAATTCCATAGGTGGTTTCACCAATTTTCTTTTTGAATAAAGAAAATTTTATATCAAAAAATAAGTAGAATTTCTCCACCCGAGTTTTAAATATTTTGGCAGGAATAAAATGCCCCAACTCGTGAAGAACTATCAATAATGAAAGGCTTAATAAAAGCTGAATCGCTTTAACAGCAAATGGACTCATAGTCTATAAAATTAACGTGCAAAAATAGAAAATTAATGTTATAAACAGCGCTTACAAAAAGTTAATTACTGTTTTAGCAAAGTTTTATGAATCTTACCATAATTTGTTTCGAAATACACATAGTATAATCCTGAAGTCAATTCGCTAATATCAATCGTATCTGAAAATGATTGTTTCTTAATTAATTCCCCTAAAACCGAATAGATATTTATACTTTCTATTTCGACTGAAACAGGCTTGTTAATATAAATTTCGTTTTCTGAAGGGTTTGGATATATAACAATGTCATTGGCAATAGAAAACTCATTGGTTCCAAGAATCACACTATTATTTTTAGAAATTAAATGACGTTCATTATCAAAATCAATCAATCCTACCTCAAAATCAATCGTTTCAATAAATTCTTGTCCGTTAGTCGTATTGTCTAAAATTATATCTATCTCTTCTCCACCAGTACCAACTATTTTTAAAGGCAACGGTGCCTCAAAAAAGGTAACGGAACTATGACTTTGAGTCTGGTTAGCAACTATTCTTATTTCAGTAGTGTTTATTCTATTCCACTCGATAGTGTATGTTGGATATCCTTCTCCATAAATCCAATCGTTGAAAAATTCGGATAAATCCTCTCCACCTATTTCTTCCATTTTTGCTTGAAAATCTGGAGTTTTTGCATATCCAAAAGCAAAATTAGGATCTACCAAATAGGCCTGTACAGCTTCAAAAAATATTGCTTCTCCCATTTCTCTACTCAACATATGCAACACCATAGATGGTTTGTTATAGCTTAACCTACTACTAAATACTCGACCTACATTGGTGGTATCTTGTGCTGGAACATAAACCGAACCATCTGTATAAGAAGTAGCGCTATTTATTTTATCAATTCTCCAAGATTTAAAATTGGATTCTCCGTCTAAATGTTTAATTGTTAAACCAGATAAATAAGTAGCAAAACCTTCGTTTAACCAGATGTCTTGCCAACTACCGCAAGTAATTTTATTGCCAAACCATTGATGAGCTAACTCATGAGCCACTAAACCTCTTGAAAAACCTCCCATAAAAGAGACCGTTGTGTGTTCCATTCCACCTCCCCAACCAAACTGAGCGTGACCGTATTTTTCGTCTGAATAAGGATACTCTTCAAATAAATCTGTAAATAGGTTAATGATATCTACCGTTACTGGTGTATTGGCTTGGGCATAACTTAAATCTTCTGGATAAACATAGTTTACTACATCAAAAGGATTTCCGTCGTTATCAACCACGTGTGAATAAATTTCATAATTAGTAACCGCTATAGCAATTAAATAAGCTGGTATTGGATATTGATGCTTAAAATGAGTGGTTTTATTGCTTCCGTTTACCACCTGACTTAGCTCTAAACCATTACTTACTGCAAAATATTCTTCGTTAGACGGGTTGAATTGTGGTGTTGTAATATATACATCTATCGCATCTATTTTATCGTTTAAATCTTGTTTACAAGGCCACCATCCTAAAGCACCATAAGGCTCTGAAAGTGTCCAAATCACCGGATCTCCATTATGTGTAGATTGCTCAAAAGACCCAAACCCAGAGCTAATTGGGTTTCCTGAATAACTAATGGTTAAAGAGTCTAACACGCCTTCATTTTGTGTGACGGGAAATGTTATTACAACTTCATCATCACTATTTTGCGTGAAGGCTAATGAGCTTCCTCTTTGCATTACTTCAGAAACTATCATATTATCAGAAAGTTCAAATGTAATTTCATTTAAATCTTCTTTTGCTTCAAAATAAGAGGTTATATCACCTTCAATAAAAGCTACATTAGGATTTACAATTAAATCTAAGCGATGGTATTTTAAATCATAATTGCCTGTATTTATGTTTCTGGTACCATTGAGTTTTTTTTCTGCTGCTCTCGTTTCATTTTCAACAGTTGTAGTAAAATCCTTTAAATAATCTTGTGCGTTTACAACAAAAGATAAAAGGAAAATAGGAATGAAGAGTGCCTTTTTCATAACAAAGAGAATTAAATTAAAAACTTATTTTTTATTTTTCAGTAACTGTAAAAATAGAAAACGTAATCGTATTAAAATGTGACATTTGTCACTTACCTTTGTAGCTATTAATCTTCAGTTTTAGTAAAAATATGCTTTCCTTTTTTTCGAGATATAAATTTTTAGGGGTAGTGCTTTTTGTGCTCTCATCAATTGTCATTACAATCATATATCAAATTCTAAGACCTAATGAAATACTTCCTGTTTTTCAACCTGCTGAAGTAAATTACGAATTGGTAGACAGTACCATTCAACACGTAAAAAAGTACCATACCATTGCCGGTTTTTCATTAATCAATCAAAACGGAAAAATCATCACTCAAGAAAATTATAAAGATAAAATCTATGTAGCAGATTTCTTTTTTACCACCTGCCTAACCATTTGCCCTATTATGACTGATAATATGGTGGTGATTCAAGAAAAATTAAAAAACGATTCTGAAGTGATGTTGCTTTCACATTCGGTTACTCCTGTTATTGACAGTGTGGCACAACTTAAAAAATACGCACTAGAAAAAGGGGTTGATGACACTAAATGGAACTTAGTTACAGGCGATAAAAAACAAATCTACACATTAGCTCGAAAATCGTACCTCGCAGTAAAAGAAGATGGAAATGGGGATGAATACGATATGATCCATACCGAAAACTTCATCTTAGTGGACAAAAAAAAACGTATTCGAGGGTTTTATGACGGCACTAAAAATGAGGATATTGAACAACTTTTAAAGGATATTGAGACTCTTAAAAAGGAAGATAAATAAATATCGAAGGCTTCTGTTTTATGCCTAAAGAACTTTTCTGAATTATTATATATAAGATAATTCAATCTTTTATTAAACTACATTTTCCTATGTCGTTTTGATAGTTTACATTTGTTGTTTAAAATCAATCTAAATAACACAATGACGTCAATAGCTTCATTAAAAATTGGGCAACGTGCTATCATTAAAGACTTTTCTGTGGAAGCCATTCCTTTGAAACTACTTGAAATGGGGTGTTTGCCAGGAAATGAAGTGTCTTTAATTCAGTCTGCTCCATTTAGCGATCCATTATACCTTATCATTAACGGAAGTCATCTAGCCATTAGAAAAGAGATGGCTTCACAGATTGAAATTGAACTCCTCCATGGCTAAACAAATAAATGTTGCCCTCATTGGAAACCCAAACACAGGGAAAACTTCTGTTTTTAATATCCTAACTGGCCTTAATCAAAAAGTAGGGAATTACCCCGGAATTACAGTTGAAAAAAAACAAGGAACTTGTAAGCTCCATCGCAACCTCAAAGCCCATATCATTGATTTGCCGGGCACTTATAGCCTTAATGCTTCTTCGCTCGACGAAAACGTAGTCATAGAATTATTGCTAAATAAAAAAGACAAAGACTATCCAGACGTTGCAGTTATTATTGCCGATATAGAAAATCTAAAACGAAACTTACTTCTTTTTACACAAATTAAAGATCTAGGAATCCCTTCTATTTTAGTAATCAATATGGCAGATCGTATGAAACGAAAAGCGATTACATTAAATGTTGAAAAATTAGAAAAAGAATTAAACACTAAAATTGTCCTACTAAGCGCTCGTAAAAACAGTGGGTTTGATAAACTAAAAGAACTTATTTCTAACTACAGATCGCTCTCTGTTGAAGCGTGTGTAAATGCTTCAAGTATTGCTCCAGAATATTTTGAAAGACTTCGGAAAGCATTCCCAAATGAAGACCAGTATAAGCTTTGGTTGGTAATCACTCATGATATTAGCTTCGGAAAACTAAACAGAAATGTGATAAAAGGAAAAGTCCCTTTTCATACAAAATCCGTAGGAAACCTGAAGCGTTTAAAGCAAAAAGAAACCATTGTTCGCTATCAATTTATTAATAAAGCACTAAAAGAAACATTAATTATTGACAAAGCAAATGCCAAAGATTTACGTAGTAAGTTAGACAGAGTGCTCACTCATAAAACATGGGGTTATGTAATTTTCTTCGCTATACTATTTGTAATTTTTCAAGCTATTTTTGATTGGAGCACTTATCCAATGGATTTTATAGACCGTTCTTTTACTTCCTTGAGTGAATGGCTAAAAAACACTTTACCTGTCGGAGCATTTTCAGACTTAATAACCGAAGGTATTATACCTGGATTGGGCGGAATTGCAATATTTATCCCTCAAATAGCATTTCTGTTTCTTTTTATATCCATACTCGAAGAAAGTGGATATATGAGCAGAGTGGTGTTTTTAATGGATCGTATTATGCGTAAATTTGGATTAAGCGGAAAAAGTGTTGTCCCTTTAATTGCTGGTACGGCTTGTGCTATTCCGGCTATTATGGCTACTAGAAATATTGAAAATTGGAAAGAACGCCTAATTACTATTCTAGTAACTCCATTTACTACCTGCTCGGCGAGGCTTCCTGTTTATTTGATTATTATCGCAATTGTAATTCCTGAAGGGCGTGTACTCGGCATATTTAGTTATCAAGGATTAACATTACTAGGCTTGTATTTTCTAGGGTTTAGCTCTGCAATTCTTGCGGCTTATACTTTAGATAAGTACCTACATATAAAAAGTAAATCATTTTTTGTAATTGAAATGCCCAATTACAAACTGCCAATGGCAAAAAATGTGCTGATAACAGTATTAGAAAAAACGAAAGCATTTGTTTTTGGAGCGGGTAAAATAATTTTAGCCATCTCTATTGTTTTATGGGTACTGGCATCTTATGGCCCGGGTGATTTTAATAATGCTGAAAAAATTATACAACAACAATCCGTTTCAGAAAACCTAACACAAGAAGAAGTTGATATTAAAATGGCGTCTTTTAAATTGGAACATTCCTATATAGGTATTGCAGGAAAGGCAATAGAACCCGCTGTAAAACCGTTGGGTTACGATTGGAAAATTGGCATTGCCTTAATTAGTTCATTCGCTGCCAGAGAAGTTTTTGTAGGAACATTAGCCACTATTTATAGTGTGGGAAATGATGATGAAGAAACCATTAAAAACAGGATGAGAGCTGAAGTAATCCATGGAACAAAAAAACCATTATTTAATTTAGCTAGCGGAATCTCATTGTTACTATTTTACGCTTTTGCTATGCAATGTATGAGTACTTTAGCAATCGTTAAACGAGAGACCAATTCATGGCGTTGGCCTATATGGCAATTGTTTTCTATGACGGCAGTTGCTTATATTGTTGCCTTTACAGCGTATCAATTATTGAAATAATAAGCTCCTTTACAAAAAGTCACCCGCTTTCTCGGGCAATAAATATGCAAACAATCCTTGTTATTATAACCTTCTCTTTAGCCATAGGATTTCTTATAAAGAAATTTGTTTGGGATGCTATCTTTGAAACTAGAAAAAACACCTCAGGCACTCTAGATGGAAAAAATACTAAATGTGGAAAGGGTGATTGTGGATGTCATTGATTGGTTTTATAATAAGAATGTTACCTGAAATAAATTTTGAAAGATTTCTAAATAGGTTAAATATTAGACACAGTTTTTTACCAATTAGGTTCTTTATAAATCATTTTTTCAATTTTCACCTTCTTATATCGCTTTGGTTTCATAATATTCTGATTCTGTATTTTTCTTTTTATCCCACTTTCTGAATATCCTATACCGAATGTTGATCTCGGATTATCACTTAGTAAAATCAAGTTCTTATTTTCATCAATAAGACCAAATTCTAATTGATCTGAACCAGCTTCGATATCAGTGTATGTTTGCATTTTTATTACATTGCCTTTTAACTTGTAATAACCTACAATTCCCAAATTTATATTATTTACATCTTCTATTTTTGGAAATTCTTTTACTCCTTGAACTTTAAACTTGCCATCTGCATAAAATCTTATATAATGATCTCTATATTTGTATTCATCAGAGGTCCTATAGACATTACAATTGTTTAAGTAATAAACTACCGTAGTATCTATCTGTACATTACTTACTAAATTTTGAACTTGATTACGATAACTAAACTTGTAATTTTTAGGAGGTCGAACGTATCCTGCATCGTTAATTATATAGTGCGAACAACCTATTGTTGTTATCATTAATAGAATTAAAGTTATATATTTAAAAAGGGCTAAACTATTTTCTTGTTGAAAAACCATTCGGAATTTAGGGCTAGACATAAATATTAGTTCTCTAAATACACCAATAAAACAGAAGTATCACCTTTAACAGCTTCTTCAGAATTTGGATAGGGGTTGAGTGTGATACCTATTACTTTAGAATTATTAAAAGAAAACAACTCTTTATCATCAGATTCTCCTTGGTTCACTTTCCCAAAAATGATTGTTTTTTGAAAGCTATCCTTATCTTTTTCTGAAATTTCCACCAACACTCTTGCTCTTCCCTCCCAAATACAAGTAGTGTTTTCTGGGCATCGAGAATCTTCCAATACTTCTACAAATGTTATAGAATAATTTTCTAAAGTTATGGTTTCTCCTAGAGGAATTTTAATAGCAATTTTTGGAGATTCTACTATTTCTTCTTGCGAAAACACTCCTGCCGAAATAAAGAATAAAATAATAAATAGTAACTTTTTCATGAGTTAAAGATACTGAAAAATTGATACCATTTTTTAATATCACCCTAAGCCAACATCTAAAGACATCATTACAATAAACCCGCCAATAAATCCAAGGGTTGCAATGTCTGTATATTTATCACGTTGGGTTTCGGGGATTACCTCTTCAACTACCACAAAAATCATTGCTCCTGCAGCAAATGCTAATGCGTAAGGTAAAATGGGAGTGAAAAAAGCAACTGCTACAGCACCTAGTACAGCAGCTACAGGTTCAACAACTGCTGATAGTTGTCCATACCAAAAACTTTTAAAGCGAGACACACCTTGTCTTCGAAGTGGCATTGACACTGCAAATCCTTCAGGAAAATTCTGAATACCAATACCAATTGCTAAAGTAATAGCTGCAATAATCATTTCTGTTTGTTCAACACCAACCATAGTAGCTGCTGCTCCAAACAATACTCCTACTGCCAAGCCTTCTGGTATATTATGTAGTGTTATTGCTAATACCAAAAGTGTCGTTCTGTGCCATTCGGTTTTAACGCCTTCTGCTTCGCTTTTCTTAAAGTTAATGTGTAAGTGAGGCATTATTTTATCCAACCCAAATAACATCAATGCTCCTAACCCAAACCCTACCGCTGCAGGAATCACTTTTACAAACCCTTCTCCTTTACTGTTCTCTATTGCGGGTGCTAGTAAACTCCAAAAACTAGCCGCAACCATTACTCCTCCAGTAAAGCCCAACATTCCATCCAACACTGCACGATTGGCTTTTTTAAAGAAAAAAACCAAAGCCGCTCCCATAGCAGTCAAACTCCAAGTAAACACAGATGCGTAAAACGCTGATAAAATGGGGTTCACTTTTGCAAATTCAACAATCTGATCAAACATGATTTTTGGTATTTATATAAAGGCTATTTGTGATTTTTTCGGTAATATGAAGTTGATTTTTTCCAACTTGAATGGTCATAGACCCATCAAAATTTTCTTTATCTAAAACTTTAATGGTCGTTCCAATTCCAATATTTCTCTTGTCGAGATATTGCAAAAACTCGGTACTAGATTCTTTTACTCCAACACAGATTCCTCGTTGATTTTTCTGTAATTGGGAAAGTAGTTTCTTTTCGGTAGGCTTTATAATTCCATTTTTATCTGGTATAGGGTCTCCGTGTGGATCAAAATCTGGGTGGTCTAGAAAAGCGTCTAATCGTTTAATTAATTCTTCAGACTTTATATGCTCTAACTGTTCTGCAATTTCATGAACCTCATCCCAATGAAAGTTGAGTTTTTCTACTAAAAACACTTCCCAAAGTCTATGTTTTCTAATAACATTAGTTGCTATTGACTTCCCTTTTTTAGTTAAAACAGAGCCTTTGTATTTCTGATAAGAAAGCACTTTTTTATCAGCCAATTTCTGAACCATATCCGTCACCGAAGAAGGTTTCGTTTTTAACTTTACAGCAATAGCATTGGTGCTAACCCCTACGTTACAATCATTCTCTAAATGATAAATTGCTTTTAAATAATTTTCTTCTGCTAATGTAAACATTTGACAAAAGTAATCATTTTTTTACTACACTCTAATTTGATTTTTAGTCTTATCTAAAAATAATAATAAAACAATCTTTACGAGCCCTCATAAAGGGCGAAGTAATCTCATGATGTGAACTAAATTTGGAGGGATTGCTTCGTCGTACCTCATTGTAATGACATAGTCAATATTGAATTCTCAAGTAATTCAGAATTTGTTATTCTAAAAAGAAACATTAAAAAATTAGTAGCTGAGCTTGTCGAAGTTAAAACCCTCGTTCCTTTTGTATCTGTTCGTAGGATTCCTGTACTTTTCGAAATTTCTCTTCCGCTCCATTTCGGTACACTTCATCCATATGTTGTAGTTTATCTGGATGGTATTTTTTAACCATAGTTCTATAGGCTGTTTTAATTTCAGAAGTAGTTGCTGATCGCTCTATTTCCAAGATTGTATACGCACTGTCGGGATTGCTGAAAAACATCGCTTTAATGCTTTCAAAATCTCGATAATTAATTCCTAAAAACCCTGATATACTATTGATTTCTCTTACCTCTTGTTCACTTACATGACCGTCTGCTTTAGAAATACTAAATAAAAAGTGTAATACCTGAAGACGAGATTCATATCGCATACGATTCCGTAATGACGTACAAATACTTTGGGATGAAAGTTGCTTCTTTTTAATTTCTTCATTAAATATTTTAAAGGTAGCATTCGCGTGATCCTTTCCATATGCTTGCACAAAATATTGACGTACAAAATCCAATTCTTTCTGGTTTACCGATCCATCCGCCTTTATTACAATGGATGCCAATGAAAGTAAATTGAGCTCAAACTCAGCAGGAGAAACTTGTCCTCTGCTTTGGGTGAAAATTGTTTTACTTCCGCCACCACTTGATTTTGAAAAATTTTCGAAAACACTTCCTAATAAAAACCCAATAATAGCACCAGGAAATCTAAAAAGCGAATATCCAATAATGGCAGCAACCCAACGTATCATATAATTAATTTAATAATTTGCAAATGTAATGAACCATAAATTAATTTAAATGTTTATTAACCATTTTGGAATATGAAGTTTAAGGCTTAGAATTTTAATAATTAGTTATCTTTGTCCAAAATTTGTTACAACATAAATCACTAAAAATATGTATCCACCAGAATTAGTAAAACCAATGCGTGAAGACCTAACCAGAGTTGGGTTCACCGAATTATTTAATGCCGAAGAAGTAAATACTGCTCTAAGTAAAGAAGGAACAACCTTGATTGTTGTTAATTCTGTTTGTGGTTGTGCTGCTGCTAATGCTAGACCTGCTGCTGCAATGTCTTTACAAAACGACAAAAAACCAGACCAAATTGTAACCGTTTTTGCAGGTGTTGATAAAGAAGCGGTAGATGCTGCTCGTGCTCATATGATTCCCTTTCCTCCAAGTTCTCCTTCTATGGCTTTGTTTAAAAATGGCGAATTGGCACATATGTTAGAACGCCACCATATTGAAGGTCGTCCTGCACAAATGATTGCTGAAAACTTAATAGATGCTTATAACGAAGTTTGTTAGTTTTTGTCATTCAAAATGAATGAAATGAAGAATCTCAGAGATTCCTCATTACATTCTAAATGACATTCCTCACAATATTATGAAACAAATCAATAAAATACTAAGTTACCCAATGACGGTAATTTTTTACCTGTTCTTTGGATTAGATTTGTTGATTTTACATCCAATACAATGGGTTTGTTTTACTGTTTTTGGGTATCAAGCACATAAAAAAAGTGTAGATTATCTTAACTTTTTTATACTGGTCTGCCTTCGGATCTTAGGCACTTCGTTTAGACTAAAAACATTAAAAGATTTCCCTAAAAATGTTCCCATAATTGTGGTTTCAAACCATCAAAGCTTATGGGATATTCCACCTTTAATTTGGCACCTTAGAAAGCTCCACCCAAAATTTGTTTCAAAAATTGAATTGGGAAAGGGAATCCCTTCAGTTTCTTATAATTTACGTCACGGTGGTGGTGTTTTAATTGATCGGAAAAACTCGAGACAAGCGTTAGCTTCTATGCTAAAATTTGCAAATTACTTGAATAAAAATAAAAGAAGTGCCGTTATTTTTCCGGAAGGAACACGCAGTCTAACTGGAGAACCCAAACGATTTCAAAGAAAAGGATTGGCCTTATTACTAAAAAAAATACCGGAAGCTTATGTGCTTCCTATCACTATTAATAATTCTTGGAAACTTCAGAGATATGGAATGTTCCCAATGCCTCTTGGTATTAGAATAAAATACGATCTACACCCTTTTTTAAAGGTATCCGATTTTGAAATTGAAGACTTAATTGACACGGTTGAAACACAAATAAAATCATCCATTATTGCAGAATGACAAATCCTCACCTTATTAAAAACACCATTGCCTTTGTAAAACAAGAATTAGCAAATGCCGAAGGGGGTCACGATTGGTTTCATATAGAACGTGTTTATAAAAGCTCTTTATTAATTTCTAAAACTGAAGAGGTTAATTCTATGGTTGTTGCATTAGGGGCTCTACTTCACGACATTGCAGATTCTAAATTTTACAAGGGTGATGAAACAGTTGGTCCTAAAAAAGCCAGAGATTTTCTAGAATCTCAAAATGTAAAGGAAGATGTAATCAGCCATATCATTAAGATTATTGAAAATATCTCATTTAAAGGTGGGAATAAAAAACAAGGATTCTTTTCTAATGAATTAGCCGTTTTACAAGATGCTGATAGATTGGATGCTATTGGGGCCATTGGTATTGCTCGTGCTTTTAATTATGGTGGATTTAAAAACCGAAAACTTTACGATCCAGAAATAGCTCCCAATCTAAACATGACTCCTGCTAAATATAAATCGTCCACCGCACCTACCATCAATCATTTTTACGAAAAATTATTACTGCTAAAAAACAAAATGAATACCAAAACCGGAAAACAAATTGCGCAAAAACGCCATGAGTATATGGAATTTTTTTTAGAGCAATTTTATGGGGAATGGGAGGGGAATATTTAATTACTCCCCAGAAAAATCAGCCCGTCTTTTTTCTAAAAATACAGAGGCTCCTTCTTTAAAATCTGATTATAGGGAAATTATTCTTTTATTGTAAGTTTTAATAGTTGTTTTTCTTTTTTTCTTCTTCCAAGAAAGACAACCTCATTTAAATCATTAACAAGAACGCCATCACTTACAAAAACAGGAACAGCTAATTGCTTGTTGGTTTGAATTATTTTATATTTAAAATCTCCGTTAGTATCTATTTCAATAGCATATAAATTATACTTACTCGATTTTGTGTCTTGAAATTGAATTCTATCATTTCTAATTTTCTTAACCTTTACAGATCCATTTAAAAAGATATAGACCTTGTTATTAAAAATTGTTGAGGTGTACGATTCTGTATTTAAAAATGGACTTGATGCTATTTGTGCTTTATTGATGTTTCTAGCCCACAGTAAATTTCCCGAGGCATCAATTTTTGCAGATACAATATCGTTGTAATGATAATATGTATATCTCCTATCTGTATTAGGATTGTAGGAAGTTGTTACATAATATTCTTCTGCGTTAATAACAATATCTCCCGTGTCTTCTAACATAAAAACTCCTCTGTAACTAATGTCCTTAAGTTCTTTTTGTTTTTTCTTTCCATATTTATCTAAAACAAATTGTTCTGTAAATGGTTGAAATGACTTATTAATTAGAGAAAAATCATTTGAGTCAATATTAAACCTTACCACTCCTTTATATCTATTGTCGTTTCTGTCTGAATAAAGACCTACACAAGCTAAATGCTCACCTCCTTTTATATTTATTAAGGAAGAGACAAAGTGTTCTTCTACATTAAATGATATGCCTTTTTGCCCTTCTTTGCTTATTTTATAAAGGTTGTAATAGTAATTTGCTTGCCCTTTTTTCTTTTTACTTCTAGACTCATTTTTAAACAGTTTTCCTAAAAAATATACAGAACCATCCGTATCATCTACGCTAACGTTCTCATAATCAAAATACCGATCCTTAATATTTACTTTCATCTCTTGTTTATAAATCATTTCGAAGTTATCGTTATAAACCAAAATTCTATGAATTTCATTTCCCTTGTCTTTAATGTCAAAATTAAAAACCATATATTTTTTGTTTTTCGAAAAAGTTAATTCACCAAAACTATCCGAATCCATCTGTGAAAGCCCATTATTGATAGGGATAAAACCAATGATTATTTCAAAATATTTTTTTAAATCTCCTTTATCTAAATTAAATAATTCGGTTTTATTAAATTTTAAATTTTTTAAATCTGCAGTTAATACATTTATAGAAAACTGATCTTTATCCATTTTTCTTTCAAATAAATGGACTTTATCATTTTTAATTAATATCCCTTGGATACTGCTCTTATCAATTTCTATTTCTGTCTCCCTAATAAGTTTTAAATTTTTATCAAAATAATTAACATAGTAACCTTTTGGCATTTTCATTATCCCCCCAAAATATTTTCTTACCGTTATAATTCCTCCTTTTCCGTCACCTTCAGAGTAAACCAGAACGGTGTGTTTTTTATCATCGTTAAATAATTTACTTTTTTTAACAACAATTTTTTGTGCGTGAGTTAGTGATATAAAAAATATTGACAATAATAAAATAAGTTTTTTCATGGAGTATTTGAGTTTTTTTGTTGAACAATAAATATTGATAATGGGTTTCGGTTGTGATTATTTTCCAGGAAAGTTGGCCCGTCTTTTTTCTAAAAACGCAGTGGTTCCTTCTTTAAAATCTGCAGTTCCAAAACAATTGCCAAATTCTGAAACTTCGGTATTAAATCCATTCTCACCTGCTTCGTATCCTGAATTTATAGAAGTAATTGCAGCAGCAATAGCTACAGAAGAATTCCTCATGATTTTTGAGGCTATTTTTTCGACAAATGGGATTAGTTCTTCCTGCGTAGTTACATGATTTACCAGTCCCCAGTTCAATGCTTTTTGAGCATCGATCATTCCTGCGGTCATAATCATCTCCATAGCTCTACCTTTTCCTACTAATTGAGGTAAACGTTGTGTGCCTCCATATCCTGGAATCACTCCTAAAGAAACTTCTGGCAATCCCATTTTGGCAGTATCACTTGCTATTCTAAAATGAGCTGCCATTGCCAATTCTAAACCTCCGCCTAATGCAAATCCGTTTACGGCTGCAATAACTGGAGTTGATAAATTAGCAACAAAATCGAATAATAATGCCTGTCCTTCAGAAGCTAATCTTTCGCCTTCAACAACAGAATAGTCTGCAAACTCACTAATATCTGCTCCGGCAACAAATGCTTTTTCTCCGCTTCCAGTAATAATAATTACTTTGGTGGTTTTATCTTTATCTGCATTTTTAAAAGCTTCGTGAAGTTCTTTTATTGTTTCACTGTTTAGCGCATTTAATTTTGAGGGTCTGTTAATGGTAATGGTTGTTAAACCGTTGTTGGATTCTGAAAGGATGTTGTTATAAGTCATAGATATTGTAAAAAATTAAAAAGCTATTACACAGAGATTCGCAAAGTGAAAGCTGAGATTCATAGAGGTTTTACTTTTAAAAGTCTCAATTACAAAATTACAAAAAGCAAGTTTATTTTATAGGGATTCTCACCTTAAATGTGGTGCCATTTCCTTCATAGGAAATTAGGGTAATATCTCCTTCATAAGCTTCCATAATTTTTTTTACCATGGCAAGACCTAGTCCCATTCCACTAGTTTTAGTCGTAAATTTAGGTTCAAATACTTTAGTCTTGTTTTCTTCAGAAATACCAATTCCGTTATCTGAAACAGTAATCACAGCAAGATTATTTTCTTCAAAAACAGTTACTTCAATTTTAGGGTTTTCAGGTTGTTTTTCGCGAATAGATTGAATGCTATTTTTAATAAGATTGGTAATTACCCGAATTAATTGAGTACGATCAAATTTAGTAATTACCTCATCTTGTTCCGAAGTAAAATAAATATAGCTTTCGGTAAAAATATCTAATGCAAGCTTTGTAATCTTAACCACATTAAGTGTTTCATCTTGTTGTGCTGGCATTTGAGCATAGGTAGAAAACGCAGAAGCGATAGAACTCATTGTATCAATTTGTTGAATAAGACTAGTGCTATATTCGTTCAATTTTTTATGAATATTAGGATCGTTTGGATCAAATTTTCGTTCAAAACTTTGCACCGTTAATCGCATGGGTGTCAATGGGTTTTTAATTTCATGAGCTACTTGTTTTGCCATTTCACGCCAAGCGGCTTCCCGCTCATTGGTCGCTAATTGAGCGGCACTGCTTTCTAGCTCATCAATCATCCCGTTATAGGCATTTACTAAAGTTGCAAGCTCTTGAGAAGAAACATCAGTTAATATTTTTTTGTTGCGTTTGTCGAGACGTGTTTCGGTAATTTTCTCACTGATATCATTAAGAGATTGGGTGATGTTTTTTGAAAGAAAATACGCCAGAATAATCGCGAAAAGCAACATTAAAAGATAGGCACCTCCAAGTCTTACCAGGTATTCCTTTAGTTCTTTGTTTAAAAATTCATCATCTTCAAGATAAGGCAAATTAAGGATGGCAATAGGTTTAAATTTATCATCAGTGATGTATGAAAATGACGACTGATAATTAAAATTGTTCTCTTTATATTTTTCAATAAAGTGCTTCTCAACCGAGTTTTTAATCCCTTTTAAAGCATGGGCAGACATATTGCCTCGAATAGAATCTTTTACGAAGGAGGCCTTAGATGAAATTAAAAGATTTCCATCCAAATCGTATAAAAATAATTCTAGTTTATGAATATCCTTTATTTCATAAATTTTATTTTTAAAAATCAACGGAATCCTATCGGTTTTAACAGGATACGTTGTGTTTTTTAATACATAGTCTATATTTTCACGTATCGCAGTTTCTTTCCGTAACAGTCGTTCTCGGTGATAATCTTTGGTTTCTTCCCGATACTGAAAAATGGTCACCATCGCAATAAGAATGGAGGCGCCAATTACCAAGAAAATCATGGATAAGAAAATTCGGGTTCGTAAAGAGGCTTTATAAAAATTCATTTAATTTGTTTTGAGAGTTTTTTTAACAATAATTACACCGTATTAATTTTTATCCTCCTCAATAAATAAATAATGAAGATTTAACGCATTAAACGCTATATTAAATTCTTTAATTTCACCTGAAATCAACGTGTCAAACTTTTTTAATTCTAAATTAATTTGTGTTGTTAACTCATCTTTAACTTCAATGTCTTGCTGGGTTGGCGGAAAATCATCCATACCCACCAAACTATTTAAATGCCCCAATTTGTTGGTTAATTTAATAGGGAAATTCAACGGGTCTTGACCACTTTTATTTTGAGTCTGGTATAAGGCTTTTTCAATTTCCGAAAAACGCTCACTCAACTCTTTTGCTTTTTTAACAAGCTCACCTACATGTTCATCATCTTTGTATTGCTCTTGAAAAGACTTTAATTGTGTGTTGATATTTCTAATTTTTTCTATCGATTTATGTGCCTTGTCTATTGTTGCATTAATGTCTGTAATAAAATTAAATTGCTTTTGCATTCCTGCAATATCAGCTTCAGAATTTTCATCTGGAATAATTAAAAAGTTTTGAGAGAAACTTTCCTCGCCAATACTTAACACTACTTTATATTCTCCTGGCACCGCTTTTGGCGCATTCATACTTGCCCACCATAAAATCATTCCATCTAACTTTTCGGCAGGCTCACCACGGGTATTCCAAACAAACATATTAGAGCCTTCTTCTACTTTAAAATTATCTTTTTTATTTTTAGTACTTACCGATTTAATCGTGTCATTTTTCGAATTTAAATAACTCAATTTTATTTCTTTTTCTTCGGGGTTTTTAACGTAAAAATAAGTAATCACTCCCGAAGGGTGATTGGTTCCTGATGTTAACGATTTATTATTAGAATGTCCTCCCATTCTATAAGTGTCCTTAGGTTTAAATAAAATATTCTCCTCGCTATTTACTCCTGAAAGTTGATGTAACAAACTTAAATCATCCAATATCCAAAGGCTTCTGCCTTGAGTGGCTACAATTAAGTTATTCTCTTTTACCTTCAGGTCTGTGATAGGTACAATAGGTAAATTTAACTGAAGTGATTGCCAATTTTCACCATCATTATACGAAACATACAGCCCTGTTTCGGTCCCCGCATATAACATTCCTTTCTTTTTTGGGTCTTCTCTAAGTACTCTTGTAAAATGCTCTTTCGGAATTCCATTGGTGATTTTTTTCCATGTTTTTCCGAAGTCATTCGTCTTATACAAATAAGGTGTAAAATCGCCTGTTTTGTATTTTGTCCCTGCGATATAGCAAGTGCTTTCATCGTACACTGAAGGCTCTATACTGTTAATCATCATCCATTCTGGCATCCCTTTAGGCGTAACATTCTTCCAGGTTTCACCACCATTTTTTGAAAGATGAACCAATCCGTCGTCACTTCCTGTCCAAAGAATGCCTTCAGTAATTGGAGATTCGGCAGCTGCAAAAATGGTACAATAATATTCTACAGAAGTGTTATCCTGAGTTATCGGTCCTCCTGAAGATTTCAGTTTAGCGGAATCGTTTCTTGTTAAATCTGGGCTCATAACTTTCCAACTTTGTCCTTCATTTGTCGTTACATGAACCTGGTTTGAAAAAGCGTATAATTTTTTAGTATTGTGTGTTGAAAAGAACATTGGAAAATTCCATTGAAAACGATATTTCATGTCCTCTGCTCCGTGACCCATTGGGTTATCTGGCCAGACACTAACACTTCTTACTGTTTTTGTTTTATGGTTAAATCGGGTTAAAAAACCGTCATAACTACCTCCATAAACAATATCATTATTTTCTGGGTCAATAGTAATATGTGCGCTTTCTCCTCCTGCGGTAGGTTCCCAGTCATTTTCACCAATCGTCCAACCTTCGTTTCTGTGAGTAATTCTAATGGTAGAATTATCTTGTTGTGCTGCGTAAATTCTATACGGAAATGAATTATCTGTAGTCACTCTATAAAATTGAGCTGTGGGTTGGTTGTGATAGGTGCTCCACGTTTCGCCACCATCATACGTTATTTGTGCTCCACCATCGTCTCCCATTATCATTTGTTTTGGATTTTCAGGAGCAATCCATAAATCATGATGATCCCCGTGAGGTGCATTATAAGTACTGTATGTTTTACCGCCGTCAGTGCTTTTGTGATACCTAACATTTAATACATAAACCACATTTACATCCTGTGGATCGGCATAAATACGTGAATAGTACCAAGCACGCTGACGTAATTTACGTTCGCTATTTATGTTTTTCCAAGTATCCCCTCCGTCGGTGCTTTTATATACTCCTCCTTCATCTTTATTCTCAACGATTGCCCAAATTACTTCATTATTTACTGGCGAGACTGTAACTCCAATATTACCTAATATTCCTTCAGGGAATCCTTCGTTTTTTGAAATCTCTTTCCAAGTTTCTCCACTATCCGTACTTTTCCAAAGAGCAGAACCATCGCCACCGCTACTTAAACTATAAGGAGTTCTTCTAACATTCCAAGTGGCAGCATATAAAACTCTAGGATTGGTAGGATCCATAATTAAATCTACTGCACCTGCATTTTCATTAACAAATAGTTTTTGTTGCCACGTTTTTCCGCCGTCGGTACTTTTATAGACTCCTCTTTCTTGAGTAGGCTTATAAATATTCCCTAAAACGGCAGCAAAAACTGTATTATGATTTCTTGGATGAATTACAATTCTAGGAATATGACGTCCTTTTTCCAGTCCAGATTGTTGCCAAGTTTTTCCTGCATTTTCAGTTTTCCAAATGCCATAACCTGAAGAAACATTCCCTCTTACGGTTGATTCACCCCCACCAACATACATTACATTTGGGTCGTCCACACTAACAGCAATTGCTCCTATAGAACCTCCGAAAAATCCATCAGAGATGTTTTTCCATTTTCTTCCGCCGTCTTCAGTTTTCCAAACCCCTCCTCCTGTAGCTCCAAAATAAAACAAGTTGGGCTTATTAGGAACACCCGTTACAGCAGCACTTCTGCCGCCACGAAAAGGGCCTAATAAACGATACTCCATCGCATCGTAAAGAGCTTCATCATAGTTTTGTGAAAAAGTGATTTTAGAATTAATACCGAAGAAAAAAATGAATAAAATTCCAACAAATGAAAAACGTAATCGTGCCATAGTCTTTAAAATTTTATTAAAGATATGGAATTTAGAAATGTTATCTTAAAAGAAAAAGAATTTCTATGAATTAGTCGCCAAGACTCACATGTTCAATAACAGATTGATCTTTAAATTCATAAGGTATTGTGTCCAAAATATGTTCTATTGCTTCAATTCTCGCCTTTGTTTTTCTATTGGCTTTTATCACTTTCCAAGGAGCAATTTCTGTATCTGTTTTATTAAACATTTCTTTTTTATAATCTGTATAATCATCCCAAAGTTCTAATGCTTTTTGATCTACCGCACTAAATTTCCATTTTTTTACAGGACTTGATATAATGTCTTTAAACCGTTTTTCTTGTTCACTTTTTGAAATGGATACATAAAACTTTATCAATCGAACTCCAGACTCAATAATCATTCGCTCAAAATCATTTACTTGATTCATAAAAATGTGATATTCTTCCTGAGTACAGAAACCGTTTACAGGCTCAACAATTGCTCTGTTATACCAACTTCTATCAAAAAACACCATGCTCCCTTTTTTAGGCAATAAGTTAACATACCGTTGAAAATACCATTGCCCTTTTTCTTCTTCAGTTGGTTTGGGTAGGGCAACTACTTTAAACTCTCTTGGGTTTAAATGCTCGGTTGCACGTCTGATAGCTCCCCCTTTTCCTGCTGCATCTCTTCCTTCAAAAATGATTACTATTTTTTCGTCATTTTTAGCTACCCATTTCTGAAGTTTAATGAGTTCCTCTTGTAGTTTTTTTAATCGATTTTCATAATTCAAAAACCGTAATACCCTATGGATATTTGCTCTGTCGTTAGATAAAAACAACTTCAAACTCTTATTTTTATTTAATAACTGTAAGTCCTTTTCTGAAATGTTATTCTCCATAAATATCTAATTGTTTTAGAGTTCTGTGATAGCGTTGTACAATATTTGGATCTGGAAGTAATTCCGTCCCTGTGTCTCCTTTTCCTTCATAATCAAACTTAGAAAGCACATAACGCATACTTTCTAGCCGAGCTGCTTTTTTATCATTTGTTTTTATTATAATCCAAGGGCTATACGTGGTATGAGTATGACCAAACATTTGATCTTTATAATACGTGTATTCTTTCCATCTTTTTTGTCCTTCTTGATCTACAGGACTAAATTTCCACTTTTTTAAAGGACTCGCCAATCTAGACTCAAACCTTTTTACCTGTTCGTCTTTTGTCACCGAAAACCAAAATTTAATTAATATAATACCATCCTCATAAAGCATGTGCTCAAATTCTGGAACCTGAATCATAAACTTATCGTATTGTTGTTTTGTACAAAACCCCATAACAGGCTCCACTACAGCACGATTGTACCAGCTTCTGTCAAAGAATACGATTTCTCCAGGATTAGGCATTTCCTTTATATAACGTCTAAAATACCATTGTCCTTGTTCAACTTCCGTGGGTTTTGTTAAGGCTACTATTCTTCTAGAACGGGGATTAAGGTGTTCTGCCATTCTTCTTATAGATCCTCCTTTTCCGGAAGCATCTCTGCCTTCAAAAATAACACAAACACGTTTTTTATGTTTGGTTACCCATTTTTGAAGGTTCACCAATTCGGCTTGTAATTTAGATAACTGATCTTCGTATTCAACATTATAAAGAATTGTATTTAACTTTTCTTTATCTATTTTTGACCTAAGTATTTTGAGAAATTCTTTTTTGTCAATTTCCCCACTTTCAAGGGACTGGAAATCTTCTAATGTTAGCATATAAATTAA
>JAUVAS010000039.1 GCA_030591585.1 Flavobacterium sp.
CGAATGATGTCTTCAATATTTTCAATTTCATTAAAGGTAGGTATTACTACCAAGGCATGATGCATATTCTACATTTTAGACAAATGTACTTTTTTTTGCTTAATAAATTGTGAAGGATATTGTAAATGAGTTCCAAATGACGCATTAAAATACCGTACCTTTATCCAACTTTAAAAACTAGATGCAATACATTGAAAGGTCAATAGAATCAAGAGATTGGATCACGCTATTATTAGTGGGGAGCTTTGTTTTAATCGCGATTCTCAGTGTATCTTACAAAAAAAAGTTTGAAGATTTCATTAGATTGCCCTTCTCAAATAATTATTTTATTAGTAAAGGGAGTTCAAACGAAATAAGACACCCCTTTAATATTTCCTTTTTTTGTATTCAAATAGTTTCTATATCCTTGTTTATCTATTTATTTATTTCGAAAGAAATTACATTAAATTCAACATTATTTATTCAAATTATTATAGGGGTATCTGTATTCACTATTGTTAAATTATTTATTGAAAAAATGATAGGCACTATTTTCTCTATAGAGAATTTTATAAATCAATATGTCTATAAAAAGCTTACCTATAGAAACTTTTTAGCGTTATTTCTTCTTGCAGTTAATCTGTTTTTATATTTAGCCTTTGACCCAAGCCCTACCACATTGCTTGTTATAACAAGCGTTTTGATGCTATTCAATAGTCTTGTGGTTTTTTATAGCATCAAAAATTACAGATCTTTACTTTTTAGTAACTTTTTTTATTTTATTTTGTATCTTTGCACTCTCGAAATTTCACCCTATTATATACTGTATAAAGCACTTATATAATATCGGATAACCAATAAAAAATTGAATTGTATGAAAGTGAAAACTATTTTAGTTTCTCAACCCGAACCAACGGTAGAAAACTCTCCTTATTTCGATTTAATTGACAGACAAAAAGTTAAAATAGATTTCAGATGTTTTATCCATGTGGAGGGGGTATCTAGTAAAGATGTTAGAACGCAAAAAGTGGACCTTAGCAATTATAATGCTATTATTTTAACAAGTAGAAATGCAGTAGATCATTATTTTAGAATCGCAGAAGAAATGCGTTTTAAAGTACCGGATTCTATGAAATATTTTTGCCAAAGTGAAGCGGTTGCTTACTACTTACAAAAATATGTAGTGTATAGAAAACGTAAAATTTATGTTGGAAAAAGAACATTTGCTGAACTAATCCCAATTATTAAAAAGTATAAGACTGAAAAGTTTTTACTTCCTTCTTCAGATAAATTAAAGTCTGAAGTTCCTAAGTTAATGAACGAATTAGGTGTAAATTGGAAAGAAGCAACATTTTTCACGACCGTAGTAAGTGATCTTTCAGATTTAGAAAATGTGTATTATGATATTCTTGTTTTCTTTAGCCCTAGCGGAATTAAATCGTTGTATGAAAACTTTCCAGAATTTAAACAAAATGAAACTCGTATTGCAGTTTTCGGAAACACCACTGTAAAAGCTGCTGAAGATAAAAACTTGCGAATCGACATTAAAGCTCCAACTCCAGAAATGCCCTCTATGACCATGGCGTTGGAAAAATATATTATTGAAGCAAACAAAAGAAAGTAATACTCCTTTCTAACAGATATAAAAAAGGCTTTCAAATTATTTGAAAGCCTTTTTTAGTTTAATTCTGTAACAGTTATTCTAGAAATAAGCTACGTTAAATTTGTGGACCTGCCGCAACTAACGCTTTACCTTCTTCATTATCTGTATACTTCTCAAAGTTTTTTACAAACAATTTGGCAAGCTTATCTGCTTTTTCATTCCATACCGCAACATCGGTATAAGTATCTCTTGGGTCTAAAATAGCATCGTTAACATTTTCTAAAGAAGTAGGCACTTCTAAATTAAATACTGGAATAATCTTAGTCTCAGCTTTTTCAATGGAGCCATCTAAAATCCGGTCAATAATAGCTCTTGTATCTTGAATAGAAATACGTTTTCCTGTTCCGTTCCATCCTGTGTTCACTAAATAAGCCTCCGCATTATGCGCTTCCATTTTTCTAACTAATTCTTTACCATATTTAGTTGGATGTAATGTTAAGAAAGCCTCCCCAAAACAAGCAGAAAATGTTGGTTGTGGCTCAGTTACACCTCTTTCAGTACCTGCTAATTTTGCTGTAAACCCTGACAAGAAATGATATTTAGTTTGTTCTGGAGTTAACTTAGATACTGGCGGCATTACACCAAAAGCATCAGCCGTTAAAAATATTACTTTGTTTGCATGGCCTGCTTTAGAAACTGGTTTTACTATATTATCAATATGATAAATTGGGTAAGAAACCCGCGTGTTTTGTGTGGTAGAACCATCGGTGAAGTCAATTTTACCATGTTCATCTACCGTTACGTTTTCTAATAATGCGTCTTTTCTAATTGCTCCAAAAATATCTGGCTCAGCTTCAGCATCTAAATCAATTGTTTTTGCATAACATCCACCTTCAAAATTAAACACACCTTCATCATCCCATCCGTGCTCGTCATCCCCAATTAATCGTCTTTTTGGATCTGTTGATAAGGTTGTTTTTCCTGTCCCTGACAATCCGAAGAAAATGGCAGTATTTCCATCTTCTCCAACATTAGCAGAACAGTGCATTGCAGAAATTCCTTTTTGAGGTAAGTAATAGTTCATCATTGCGAACATTCCTTTTTTCATTTCGCCACCATACCAAGATCCACCAATAACCTGCATTTTTTCGGTTAAATTAAAAACGGTAAATACTTCAGAATTTAAACCTTGCTCTTCAAATTTATTATTTTGAACTTTAGAGCCATTCAATACTACAAAATCTGGCTCTCTATAATTTTCTAATTCCTCTTCCGTAGGACGGATAAACATATTTTTTACAAAATGTGCTTGCCAAGCTACTTCAACAATAAAGCGAACTTTTAATCTGGTATCTTCATTTGCACCACAAAAAGTGTCTACTACATATATTTTTTTGTTAGACAATTCTTTAACTACTAATTCTTTTAAATCATCCCAAACAGCTTGGGTAGTAGGCTTATTGTCATTTTTAGATTTTTCAGATGTCCACCAAATAGTATCTTTAGTTACTGCATCTTTTACAATATATTTATCTTTAGGTGAACGGCCTGTAAACTTACCCGTCATCACATTCACTGCACCAAGCTCAGTTAAAAATCCTTTTTCAAATCCTTCTAAAGAACGATCCATTTCACATTCATATAACTCATCAAATGAAGGGTTATAAACAATTTCTTTTATATTTTTAATTCCGAGATTACTTAATGAAGTGTCTATCGAATCTTTTAATATTTCCATTCTTATTGTTTTTATTAATGTAATTTTTTAGGGGTAAGTTGGTCACATAGCTTTGCGTTAATAATCCCATAACTATCTAAAGAAATCATTTTTGCAGTTTGGTTTTCATCGACCATAACAAGTTTTAATTGTTGTAGAGCACAAAATTAATCATTCTATTAAAAACTACCATTTTAATTAACATCTTTTGTTCTTATTTATTCACAATTACCCCATAGGCCAATCGCAACCACCCCATTATAAAAAACAAGCCCCCAATAGGTGTAATAAATCCAATAGTTTTTGCGTCAAAAGGCAATATTTCATTTAAAGAAAGTAAATAAATAGAACCCGAAAAGAAAACAATACCAATACTAAAAAACCGAAACACCCATTTTTGTGTTACTGAAGTAATTCCTGGTATAAAACCTACTATTAATAACCCGAATACATGATACATTTGGTATCGCACTCCTGTTTCAAAAGTTTCCAAAGCTTTTACACTCACCAATTCTTTTAAACCGTGAGCACCAAAGGCTCCAATTGCGATAGTGACCGCTCCTAAAATAGCTGCTATGGCTATTATATTTTTATTGAAATTCATTTTTAAAAAGTTTATTATTAGTAAATTCGCTAAAACAAATCTACGAATTCATACCGAATGAGAAATATATTAATTATTGGCGCTGGAAGATCAGCATCGTGCTTAATCCGCTATTTACTTAGCAAAACTAAATCTGAAAACATCTTTATTACTATTGGTGATATTTCATTAGAGTCTGCCCAACGATTTATAAAAGGCCACGCAAATACCAAAGGCATTTTATTAAATGTTTCTAATAAAGAACAGCGAGAAGAAGCCGTTAAAAATTGTGATATCGTTATCTCTATGCTTCCTGCCCGTTTTCATATTGAAGTGGCGAAAGATTGTATTAAATTCGGAAAAAACCTTGTTACTGCTTCGTATATAAATGACGAAATGCAAGCATTAGATGTCGAGGCCAAAGAAAAAGGCTTGGTATTTATGAACGAAATAGGTGTTGACCCCGGAATCGACCATATGAGTGCCATGCAGGTAATTGACCGCATAAAAGACAAGGGTGGAAAATTATTGCTGTTTGAATCTTTTACGGGGGGATTAGTAGCACCAGAAAGTGACGATAATCTTTGGAATTATAAATTTACTTGGAATCCTAGAAATGTAGTATTAGCTGGTCAAGGTGGTGCTGCAGAATTTATCCAGGAAGGAAAATACAAATACATACCTTATAATAGACTCTTTAGAAGAACCGAAATTATTAAAATTGATGGCTTCGGAAAATTTGAAGTTTATGCCAATAGAAACTCTTTAAAATACAGGTCTGTTTACGGACTTGAAGACATATTAACTTTATATCGCGGGACAATTAGAAGAGTTGGTTTTAGTAAGGCTTGGAATATTTTTGTGCAATTAGGTATGACAGATGACAGCTATACCATTCCAGATTCTGAAAACTTAACCTATCGAGAATTTGTGAATTTATTTTTACCGTATTCACCAAACGATTCCGTAAAATTAAAATTACGTCATAACCTTAAAATAGATCAAGATGATCTTATGTGGGAAAAATTGGAGGAATTAGATGTTTTTAATAATAAAAAAACGATCGACATTAAAGATGCAACTCCAGCAAAAGCACTTCAAAAAATATTAATGGATAAGTGGACACTAAAGGAAGATGACAAAGACATGATTGTGATGTATCATAAATTTGGATACGAGCTCGATGGGGAAAAATACCGAATTGACAGCAATATGGTTATTCTTGGGGAAGATCAAGTCCATACGGCGATGTCAAAAACGGTAGGATTACCCGTTGCCATTGCCTCCTTAAAAATATTGAATAAAGAAATTACAACACCTGGTGTACAAAGACCTCTAAACAAAGAAGTCTACGAACCTATATTAAAAGAATTAGAAACTTATGGTGTTTATTTTACTGAAAAAAAATTAAAGTACTTGGGGTATAATCCTAATAATGTTGGGGGTTAAATTCTTTGTTTAACAAGAAATCTCTATACATAAAGCCTACAGAATTAAAAATAATAATTTTAATTAATTTAGAAAATTAAACCCTTCTATTTAAGAGAAACTTACAAATTATCTATTATTTCAAAATAATTTTTATTGTTTTAGAATTTTCATCTGTAGTAACATTAATAAAGTAAATACCTTTAGCTTGGTTACTTAGATCTAAAGTGTTTTCTCTTTTAATCCTTTTAACAATTTGACCATTACTATTTATTACTTCTATTAACTTAATATTATCTGCATCAATAAAAACAATTCCAGAAGTAGGGTTTGGATAAATATTAATCTTTGATTGTAAATTATTATCCGTTAAACCAAGTACCAAAGATGATTGTATAAAAACTCCTTTACTAGGGTTAAGATACGTTCCACTTCCTGTTACTTGCAATTTCACTGCTCTAACCATATACCATTCGTTTGAATTAGAAATATTCACGTCTGTGAAGGTTGTTTCAGTAACTAAGGAGTTTGTTATTTTTTGAAATTCACCAAACTCAGAAGATGATTTGTAAATATGGTAACCAATGATAGCGTCTTCAATAGAGGCTGTCCAATTTAATTGTAATTGATCATCATTTACAACTGTTTGAGTTAGATTAGTTATTGGATATACTTGAAACAATCTTAAGCTAGGGTCGCCATGGTACTGCATATGTGTTCTATTCCAAAAATCATCAGTATCATAAGGCTCTTCAGGTTTTTCAATATTGTTATTTGTAGCATTATGATCCATAATTCGTTTGCAAGACATCCCAAAAGTCTCACCTATGCCTGGTTGATAAAAAACATTTATAGCAGTGGATTGCCATAAAGCAACAAGGCATTGAGTATCTGCTGCTAAAAGCGCTCTAATTCTTCCAACTTCCGCACCTGTTTCTGGCACAGCCCAATGTCCCCAATAACTTTGATCACTTCCGAAAATTGTGGCATCCATACCATCTGCATTCCATTCACTTAAAATTGGCGCTTGTGAGTTTTGTAGATAAGCCTGAAATGGCCCATTGTTTTTAACCCAAAGAGGGTGGTTAGAGCTCCCTGTCTCTAGGTATACTCCTTGATCTCCAGAAATTGGAATCAAACTTCGGTAAGAGCCATCATAAGAATTTGGCCATCCTAACCTGAAAGCTGTTTTTTCTTCCATATCTGTAACCACTATTCTGTAGTTATGTAACCTATCCAGATAATTTTTTAATAATTGTACTTCTGTTTCTCCATAACTTCCTATTTCATAAAAGTCTATTCTTCCAAAGGCTAACTCTAATTCTGAAGGAATAAAATCTTGATCCCATTTATAATCATTAGGAAAATTTCTAGCATTTAAATCAAATAACTCATAGGTAGGGTCAAAAGTTTCATTATCTGTATAAACCCCATCTAAATCTGCATAATAAGAATCAGACCCTAAAGCTCCATTACTGTTTTGATGTCCGTCTGGAGGTTGGACATCTAACCCTGATCTTGGAATTGGAACATGCCCAATCACAAATAAATGAGAAGGCTTGTCGTTTGTGGGCGCTGCATCCCAAACATCTTGCAGTTGTTGTTTAACTTGTACAACCGCATCACCACTATCCCAACCTTCAATTCTTGTTGCATAAACTTCCGTTACAAACCAACCTTCTCCTGTTAAATCGCGTTTAAGCTGTGCTAACTCACTTGACAAAGGAGTACTCATCGTTGCGTCTATAAGTACTATTATTCTTCCTTTATAATTAGTTTGATCATATCGTATTCCAGCACTTACATATCCCGTCGCAAATTTAGATCCCATATCTCTTTTAACTTGGTACTCCCAAACATCACCAATATTTACATTGGTATCTGTCCAGTTCTCAGTCCCTCCTGTTAATGAAGCTTGTAAAATCCAATCAGAACCATTTCCATGCAAGGGTCTTCTATAAATTTGAAAAGGATCACTGCTATTGTATATATAATCAATAAAATTTAATGTTATTGACGGCGTAGTTTCTGAAACTGTTGCAGTAACTAAAGCAACTCTTTGTCCTGCAGAGTTATAATTAAATGTAAAATTCCATTGCGCATTTATTGAGTTTGAAAATAAAAAAAGCAGGATTAATGTTACTAAAGACTTCAACATATTTTGGGTTTAACAACAAATATATGCAATATTAACTAACCTACTTTTAATTTAATAATAGATCCCTTCTCTGCTGAAACTAATCCCGACCACCCATAAACATACTTACAAAATAAAGCAAGGTCGCTAACGATCCCAAAGCTGCAACAACATACGTTCTCGCTGCCCATTTTAATGCGTCTTTTGCACCAGCATGTTCTTCTTGAGTTACCATATGGCTACTTTCTAACCAAGCCAAGGCTCTGTTGCTAGCGTCAAACTCTACAGGCAATGTGACAAATGTGAAAATAGTGGTCATGGCAAACAAACCAATGCCTGCTAAAAACAGCAAGCTTCCCAATCCGTCATTCCCAAAGTACATTAATATCAACCCTCCCATGATTACAAAATTGGACATCTTACTTGAAAACCCAACTGCAGGCACAATTTGAGAACGTAAGGTTAACCAAGAATAGGCTTGCGCATGTTGTACTGCGTGTCCACACTCGTGAGCAGCAACAGCGGCAGCGGCAGCATTGCGTTGTGCATAAACTGATTCACTAAGATTGACCGTTTTAGTTGCAGGATTGTAATGATCTGTTAATTGCCCCCTTACAGAAACTACTTCAACATCGTAAATTCCATTATCTGCTAACATTTTTTCAGCGATTTCTTTACCGCTCATTCCGTTTTTCAGTTGAATTTTCGAGTATTTTTTAAATTTGCTTTTTAGTCTGTTGCTTACAAACATACTCACTAAAAAGATGATTCCGGCTAATAAATAATATCCTCCCATAATTATCACCCGTAAAAACGGGTGTCTTTTTTTAAATTAATACTTATTCCCTGCGAAAGCAGGGATCTTTTTATGCAAGTTTTCACTTACACAATAAATATAACAAATACTATGCAAAATTTAACCCTTGCAGGGTTTTAAACCCTGCAAGGGTTACTATATGTCTTGAACGTAAATAAAATTCATTCCTTCGTTCTATGAGACACCTGCCTTTGCAAGTGTTAGTTACCCAACAATGTTCACAATCTTCCCAGGGACCACAATCACCTTTTTAGGGGTTCTTCCGTCTAAATAGTGTTGGGTTTTTTCGTGTGCCATTACGACAGCTTCTATTTCATCTTTACTTAACTCTAAAGACAACTCCATTGTAAAACGCATTTTTCCGTTAAATGAAATTGGGTACTTCTTCATACTCTCCACCAAGTATTTCTCTTCAAACTTTGGAAATGCTGCTGTCGAAATACTTTCAGTATTTCCCATTTTATTCCATAGCTCTTCTGCTATATGTGGCGCATAAGGAGAAAGTAACACTACCAATGGCGCAAGCACTTCTTTACTAATACATTTTTGAGATGTCAACTCATTTATTGCAATCATAAAAGTTGAAACCGAAGTATTAAAACTAAAGTTCTCAATATCTTCTTGTACTTTTTTAATGGTTTTATGAAGGGTTTTTAAACTGTCTTTTGATGCTCCTTCTTCTGAAACCATAATACTTTCATCAGCTCCTGTATGGAATAATCGCCACATTTTCTTTAAAAATGAATGCACGCCAGTTATCCCCGCAGTACTCCAAGGCTTTGCTTGCTCTAAGGGACCTAAAAACATCTCGTACATACGCAAGGTATCTGCTCCATATTGGTCGCAAATCTCATCTGGATTTACCACATTGTATTTGGATTTGGACATTTTTTCTACCTCTCGACTTACTTTAAAGGTACCATCTTCTTCTCTGATAAATTCTGCATCTTTATAATCCCCTCGCCAATTTTTAAAAGCCTCTTCATCAAGCTCATTAGAAATATTTACCAATGAAACATCAACATGTATTTTTTGAATCGCATACTCTAAACGATCTATTACAGATATGTCATCAGGGTATTTTTTCTTTAAAAAATTAGGGAAAGTCAAAACAAATTCATCGATTTTCTCAGAAAGCTGAACGTCTTCTTTCAAGATTAAATAATTCGGAAAGGGCTTAGAATAAGATTTAGAAATAAAAATTTTATCTCTTATTTTATTAATAAATTTAATAATATTTTTATGCTCATCTGAAAGAGTGTTTTTATCATTATTACCTTCAGAAAAATGTGTTGGAATTAATTTATGCACAAAAGCACTCTCCCCAAGTATCATCCCTTGGTTAATCAATTTTTTAAACGGTTCATCTACACTTAAAAATCCGCGATCATGTAAAAACTTTACCCAAAAACGGCTATATAGTAAATGCCCTGTGGCGTGTTCGCTTCCTCCAATATATAAATCTACATTTCCCCAATAATCCATTGCTTCTTTTGATGCAAATTCTTCAGTATTCAACGCATCCATATATCTAAACATATACCAACTACTCCCCGCCCATCCTGGCATCGTGTTTAATTCTAAAGGAAATATAGTCTTATTGTCCACCAACTCATTACTAACCACTTCTCCAATTTCAACATCCCAAGCCCAAACATCGGCACGCCCTAAAGGTGGTTCGCCTGTTTCGGTAGGCAAGTATTTTTTCACATCTGGCAACCGAATTGGCAAATGCTTTACAGCTATCATTTGTGGTAATCCGTCTTTATAATATACAGGAAAAGGCTCTCCCCAATAGCGTTGTCTTGAGAAAACTGCATCTCTTAATCGGTAATTTATTTCTTTAGCACCTCGATGCTTTTTTTCTAATTTTTCAATTACTTTTTCTGAAGCATCCGCATAAGATAATCCACTAATAAAATCACTATTAGCAATTACAGTCCCTTCTTTGGCAGTATGTGCTTCTTCAGAAACATCAATTCCTTCAAATATATTTATTATAGGAATATTAAAATTATTTGCAAAATCATGATCTCGTTGATCTCCACAAGGCACTGCCATTACAGCTCCTGTTCCATAACCAGCCAATACATAATCACCAATCCAAATAGGGATTAACTCTTTAGTCAATGGGTGTTTTGCATACGCTCCAGTAAAAACTCCTGAGATGTTTTTTACATCAGCCATACGTTCTCGCTCGCTTTTTTTCGCGGAAGCTGTGATGTATTCTCCAACTTCGATGCGTTGTTCGATCGTGGTGATTTTATCTACTAATTCATGCTCGGGCGCTAATGTTAAAAAGGTAACTCCAAAAATAGTATCGGGTCTGGTGGTAAAGGTTTTTATAGCAATTCCTTGAAATTCTTCTTTTTCATTCAGTACTCTAAATTCTACCGCAGCACCCACCGATTTTCCTATCCAGTTTCGTTGGGTTTCTTTTAAAGATTCACTCCAATCTAATTTTTCTAAGCCTTGCAATAAGCGTTCTGCAAACACCGAAATTCGCATACTCCATTGGGTCATTTTCTTCTTGATTACAGGAAAACCACCACGCTCAGAAACTCCGTTTACAATTTCATCATTCGCTAAAACGGTTCCTAATTGCGGACACCAGTTTACTTCGGTTTCAGCTAAATAGGTAAGTCGGTAATTCAGTAATACTTTTTGTTTTTTCTCTTCGGAAAAACTATTCCACATTTCAGCTGAAAAATCGGCTTGATTATTTCCACATTTTGCATTTAACCCTATATTTCCTTCTTCTTCAAAAATATCTATCAATTCTGAAATTGGCAAAGACTGTTCCAATAAATTACAATACCAAGATTCGAATAATTGAATAAAAATCCATTGTGTCCATTTGTAATATTCCGGGTCTGAAGTTCTCACTTCCCGACTCCAATCAAATGAAAACCCAATTTTATCTAGCTGTTCTCGATACCTTGCAATGTTTTCTTTGGTGGTTTTTGCAGGGTGTTGTCCTGTTTGTATTGCATATTGTTCTGCTGGTAATCCAAAAGAATCATAGCCTTGTGGATGCAACACATTAAAGCCTTGATGTCTTTTATAACGCGCATAAATATCACTTGCAATATACCCTAAAGGATGCCCCACATGAAGTCCCGCTCCCGAGGGATAAGGAAACATATCTAACACATAATATTTAGGTTTGTCGCTTTGGTTTACGGCTTTAAACGTCTGATTTTCTGCCCAGTATTTTTGCCACTTGGCCTCTATATCGTTAAAATGATATTTGCTCATGATTTCATTTTTAGGAAAATCTACCTTTCTGGTAGACAGGCGCAAATTTAAGAGTATTGTACGAAAGACAAAAGTTTAAACGTTGTAATAATAATTGTATTTTTACATATCCAAATTAATTAAAAAACTATGGCTTCTTCTTTTGAGAAATACCAAAAACGCAGATTGATTTCTTCTTACTTTTCAGTAGTGATTAGTATTTCTCTAGTCTTATTTTTATTAGGATTGTTGGGATTATTAGTGTTGAATTCTAAAAGAGTAGCTGATTATTTTAAGGAACAGATTTCAGTAACCATATTTTTAAAGAACGATGCAAAAGAAGTAGAAGTTACACAACTCAAGCAAAGTTTAGCTTTAGCAGAATACACAAAGTCTTCAGAATATATAACCAAAGAACAAGCTGCCGAAGAACACAGTGTCACTATTGGTGAAAATTTTATTGATTATTTAGGATACAACCCGTTGCAAAATAGTATTGATGTGCATTTAATTGCAGACTATGTGACTCCAGAATTAATTGAAGAAATCACTACAGAAATTAGTGCTAAAGATTTTGTGGACGATGTGGTTTATGACAAGCCTCTTATCGCTAAATTGACAGAAAATGTAAAGAAGATTAGCTTTTGGATATTAGTTGTGAGTAGTGTTTTCTTATTTATTGCTGTGCTTTTAATTAATAGTTCTATTCGACTTTCGGTATACGCAAAACGTTTTACGATTAAAACCATGCAAATGGTGGGTGCCACCAAAACTTTTATTCGACGTCCTTTTATTTGGAGAAGCGTGCGCTTAGGGATTTTAGGCTCTATTATAGCAATGATTGGTATGGGTGTGGTGTTATATTACCTAAACAATAGCTTTACAGAACTTAAACTAATAGAAGACAAACTATTGTTAGCTGCATTATTTGCATTTATATTTTTAATAGGAATTTTCATCACCTGGGTAAGCACTTATTTTGCTACCCAGCGTTTCTTGAATTTGAGAACTGATGAATTGTATTATTAAATAAAAAGTTACCTTGCGCCTACCTAAATTTTGGATAGTTACCTCCGAGTATATTGCACAATTGAGTGTGGACAATACTATTGTATATTCAGAGTTTTTAATATATGCTTACAAAAAAGACACCCACTTTCGTGGGTGATGAATATGGGAGAACAAAAAAGAAAAGAAGAAAAAAGAGAAGAAAGTCAATTTATATTCCGTCGTAAGAATTATAAATTTATGCTTATTGGAATCGCATTTATAGTACTTGGCTTTATTTTAATGGCAGGTGGCGGAAGCGATGATCCTACTATTTTTAATCCAGAAATCTATAGTTGGAGGCGTATTAGATTAGCACCTACTTTTATTCTTATAGGTTTTGCTATTGAGATTTATGCTATTTTATTGAACCCTAATAAAGAATCATAAGTGGATAGTTTAGACGCTATTATCCTTGGAATTATTCAAGGGTTTACCGAATTTTTACCTGTTTCTTCCAGTGGGCATTTAGAAATAGGAAAAGCTATTTTAGGTGATAACTCCCTCCCAGAAGATAGCATGCTTTTTACAGTAGTGTTACATTTTGCAACCGCACTAAGTACCATCGTAGTTTTTAGAAAAGATATTTGGAATCTTTTTGCAGGTTTACTAAAATGTAAGTGGAATGAGGAAACTCAATTTTCAGTAAAAATTATTATTTCAATGATTCCTGCCATGATTGTAGGCTTGTTTTTTGAAGAACAACTAGAATCGTTTTTTGGAGGAAACATCGCCTTTGTAGGTGCGATGCTTTTAGTAACAGCATTGTTACTTTGGTTAGCGGACAGGTCTAAAAATACCGGTAGAAAAGTATCTAATAACAATGCACTTATCATCGGAATTTCTCAAGCCATCGCAATGCTTCCCGGAATATCTAGAAGTGGCGCAACCATTTCTACTTCGGTATTATTGGGAAATGATAAAAGCAAAGCGGCGCGTTTTTCATTTTTAATGGTGGTTCCATTAATCTTCGGAAAGATTGCAAAAGATGTATTGAGTGGTGAATTATTTTCTGAATCTATTAATTATACTTCACTTGGTCTAGGATTTATTTCGGCTTTTGTTTGTGGATTAATCGCCTGTACCTGGATGATTTCTTTGGTGCGAAAAAGCAAGTTGTCTTATTTCGCTATTTACTGTGTGGTGGTCGGATTAATTGCCATTGGAGTTAGTTTTATTTAATAAATTATGAATACGCTCGAAGCATATCAAGAAGGAAAAGTACTGCTAATAGACAAGCCGCTAAACTGGACTTCTTTTCAGGTGGTGAATAAAATCCGTTGGTTGATCAAGCAACAATTCAATATTAAAAAAATAAAGGTTGGGCACGCAGGCACTTTAGATCCTTTAGCAACGGGATTACTTATTCTATGTACTGGAAAATTTACCAAGAAAATTGAAACCTATCAAGCACAAGTAAAAGAATATACCGGAACGATAACCTTGGGAGGAACTACGCCTAGTTATGATTTAGAATCTGAAATTGATCAAACTTTTGATATTTCTAAGATTACTTCGGAAGATATTCATCAAGCAACCCAACAATTTACAGGAGAAATACAACAACAACCGCCTATTTTTTCAGCCTTAAAAAAAGACGGAAAACGTTTATATGAATATGCTCGTGCTGGTGAAAAAGTGGAGATTCCTATGAGAACAATTACCATTTCAGCATTTGAAGTTACTTATATTGAAATGCCAAATGTGGAGTTTAGAGTGGTTTGTAGCAAAGGGACTTATATTCGATCTTTAGCACACGATTTTGGGAAAGCTTTGGATAATGGCGGACATCTTTCTGTTTTGCGAAGAACTAAAATTGGTGAGTTTTTGGTGGAGGATGCTGTTGGGATTGAAGATTTTGAGAAAACCTTAAAACATTAGAATACTCTTTTTTTTGAATATTTTCAGTATTTTTAAAAAATGACGGATACTCTTTTCATAAATTAGTATTCCATTACTATTGACAATCTTCACTGAATTCTGTCTGCGAATCGATCTGATAATCAAAGGGTTGTTGCCCTTCATCTACAACATTATCTACTTCAATACAAAATAGATTTGGGTTCATAATGGTTATGATCTCATAAATATCTTCATTATTTCCGTTTTTAATATTTAAAAAGTTTAAGTTATTATTTTGCAAATGAACTTTAGACAAATTAGTGTTCAAACTTAAATCTAATTCTTCAATTATATTTCCATAACAATACATTCTAAATATCCCAGTTAATGAAGAAATATCTAGTTGCGTTAAAAGTTCATTCTGAGAAATATTAAGAAAATACAATAAACTATTATTAGATAAATCCAATGATGTTAATAATGTGTTTGAAACATGTACTCTCTCTAATAACAAATTATTTGATAGGTCTAAACTACTTATTAGAGGTGTGCTCAATTCCAAATCTCTCAAATATAATTTATCAATTAGATTAATATTAGTTATAGAATTACTTGAAAATGAAAATTCTTCTAATAGAGAGTTGTTGGATAAGTCTAATTCATTCAAGTCAATATTTCTACACCACAATCTCTTTAACTTGAAATTATTTGTAATATCTAAACTCTCTAACGGGTTGCCATCACACCAAAGTTTTTCTAAGTCCGTATTAAACTCTAAATTAATATCTGCAACGAGCTGATTATATATGTATAAATTTTTTAACGCTTTAAAATGTTCAATTGAAGTCAAAGATTCGACAACTCCATCCTTATCAAAATATAAATTAGATAAGTATAAGCTTAACAAATTTTCTATTCTATGCTTAAATACTTCCCCATTAGCAAATATGTTATCTCCAAAATTTAAATATTCTAAATAGGATTCAACAGCTGTATCTGTGATTTCTATCTTTTCAGTTGGGTTATAAGGTAGGCTGAAATTTATAGTCCCTGAATCAGTAATGTTTTCATAATTACACATTTGCCCATCATAATCGGTAAATAAAGAAATTTTAAAAATATAATCTCCAAAATTATTTGGAGTTATTATTTCAAAAACCTTTTTATCTAAGGTATAAACTGTTGAAGAACCAACCGCATAACACAGTCTAAAGTTAATTATATTACCATCAATTGTATAGTCATAATTTACAATTCCAGCGCCCGAATAAGCAAAAAAAGTAGTGTGCAATGTCACGCTGGATTCACTTGTCAGAGTAAATGGAGATAAATAAAAATTCATTAATTCCTGACTCGATCCATAAAACGAAATAAATAAACCGAAAATTAATATAGTTTTTTTCATACAAACAATTTTACGGGAAATTAAAATATTGACAGGATAAAAATACAAAAACTACGCTATTAATAGTAAGAAACAGTCGAGATTTAGTCATTTAGTGGTCTTGATTTATAAAAAACGGGTACATTCGTAGTATGAATTTCAATTATTCATATAAAGCATTTTTAATTACCACCTTATTGGTGGGCAACCTTATTCTGTTAATGTACAGCGTAAAACTTTCTAAAACGGAAGAAATTCAAGAAGAAGAATATGATATTGAGTATGCTTTAGAAGATATTTTTCCCGAAGAGGAACTTGCCACCCTTTCTACCGAACATGTGAAAATTGAAACTCATAAAGCTTTTAATGAAGCTGAAAAATTTATTTCAGAACTAGAGAATGAGCGTAATGAAACTTCAGAAAACACCCAAGATAAACTCTCTGAAATGGATCATGCTATGGAAGATATTAATGCTACCAGAATCCCAATAACTCCTCCTAAAAAAGAAAATCTAGAAAAAAAAGAAAAAAAGAATAGCGAAGAAGAAGGGAACAATAAAAACAGTACTAACAGCTACCGTCTCCTTAACCGAAAAGCATTATATTTCCCCAACCCCGTATATATCTGTGATGCTTTTGGAAAAGTAGTGTTGCATATTGAAGTAAATAATTATGGCAAAGTGATTCAGGCAACTTTTAATAAAAACTCTTCTACCACTAGCAACGTTTGTTTAATTGAAAGCGCCATTAAATATGCAAAAAAAGCTCGTTTTACAAAAGATGCAAACAAGCCTTTACAAATGGGGAGTGTAACGTATGTTTTTCCTGGGCAACAATAGAATGGTTTAGTTAGGCCTCGGACTCTGAGATTTTGAAAAAATCACCTAAAACAAAAAAACTATGAAAAAACAACGCTGTTCTTGGTGCGGAGATGACCCATTATATGTAACGTATCACGACACCGAATGGGGAGTTCCTGTTTATGATGACAACACTTTATTCGAATTTTTATTATTAGAAACCTTTCAGGCGGGGTTGAGTTGGATTACTATACTTAGGAAACGAGAGAATTTTAGGAATGCTTTTGATGATTTTGATTACAAAAAAATAGCAAATTATTCTGAAGACAAAATTGCTTCCTTATTACAAGATGCTGGAATTATCCGAAATAAATTAAAAGTAAATTCTGCTGTAACAAATGCTCAAGCATTTATAAAAATTCAGAAAGAATTTGGAAGTTTCAGTAAGTATATTTGGGGCTTTGTAGACGGAAAACCTATACAAAATAGATTTAAATCAATGTCCGAATGTCCTGCAAACACGCCTTTAAGTGATACTATAAGCAAGGACCTAAAAAAACGTGGATTTAAATTTGTTGGCTCAACCGTTGTGTATGCCTATATGCAAGCCACAGGTATGGTGAACGATCATTTGGTAAGTTGTTTTAGGTATAAGGAAGTATAATTGCTAATAATTAACCTAGAATTTTAAAAAATTCACCTCTAGGTATTTCGGTAGCTCCCAAGCTTTCTAGGTGAGGCGTGTACATCTGGCAATCTATTAGTTGGTAGCCTTTTGTTTTTAGAAGTTCCACTAAATAATAAAAACCCACCTTTGAAGCATCACTTGTTTTACTAAACATACTTTCTCCACAATACACTTTCTTTTCAGCTAAATTAATTCCGTAAAGTCCACCAACTAATTCATTTTCTAACCAGACTTCTACTGAAATTGCAAAACCCAATTCATTCAGTTTTATATACGATTTTTTCATTTCTGAAGTGATCCAAGTTCCAGGTTGCCCTTCTCTTTTTATATCGGAACAGTTTTTAATTACTTCGGAAAAACAAGTATTAAAAGTGACCGTAAATTTTTTGCTCTTTATCGTTTTCTGAAGACTTTTTGATACCTTAAAATTATCCAGAAACAACACCATTCTAGGATTCGGACTCCACCATAAAATAGGTTGTCCTTCTTCATACCAAGGAAATATCCCCGAGCGATAGGCGTGCATCAATCTTTTTACAGATAGATCTCCACCAACGGCCAACAATCCTTCTTCGTCTGCTTCTTCAGGTTTTGGAAACCAAATGGAATGAGATAAATAGTGCATTATTATTAGCTATAAAAACAACAAACCAAGTAAATAAACAATTGTTCCAATTACCATTAATAATAGGGTATAGGGAAGAATCTCTTTCGCTTTTAGTTGGGTAATCCCCAATAAGGGCAATGCCCAAAATGGTTGTAACATATTGGTTATCTGATCGCCATAAGCCAATGCCATAATTGCTTTGGGTAATGGGACTCCTAATTTTAGTGCCGATTCTATTACAATAGGACCTTGTATTGCCCATTGACCACCACCACTGGGCACAAAAATATTCACCAAGCCTCCACTAAAAAATGTAAATAAAGGTAGCGTTGTTGGGGTGGCAATCGATACAAAGAAATCTGCAATTTGCACTACCATTCCGCTGTCTCTCATAATTCCCATAATCCCAAAATACAGTGGAAACTGAATTAATATTCCAGAAGCTCCTCGTATGGCTTCCTCTACTGCAATTAAAAAACTTTTAAAATTTCCGTGTAAGACGAGTGCCAAACCTAACATAAAAAAATTAAGCATATTGGGAGTGATGACCATTTCTAGCAACGAGTCATAGTACTTATAAAAAAAGGTAACAAGTATTAGCGTTCCAAAACCAATTCCGAAAATTTTTGAATGGTCAATTTTTTCGGCTCCAGTTAGGTGAGTTTCTTCTTCTTCAATTCCCTTATAAATAGGCAAATTAATTGGAGTGGCGGGTGCTTTTTTTCCTAGACTATACAGAAATAAAGGAATCACCACTAATAATATTCCAAACAATATTAAATTAAAACTACTAAACACGGTTTCGCTAAAAGGGATATACTCAGGGATTTGAGCTATCAAGCTATTATCACCTACTCCTGCCATTAAACTTGCTAGGTGTCCACTTTCAGCAACTTTTAAGGGTGCAGAACCACTAATACCTCCATGCCAAATCATCAATCCCACATACCCAGAAGCACCTACTAATGGGTAGTTAATACTAAAGCCTCGTAATTGGGAAGCCTCTGCAACCTTACGCGCCATGATGGCTCCAAAGATGAGTCCCAGTCCCCAGTTAAAAAACGAAACTATCATGGTACAAACACTCACTAATAATACCGCATTAGAGGTATTGGTTACTAGATTGGTTAGCTTTACAATCAACGCATTCATAGGTTTACTCAACACCAAAATATGTCCTAAGACTAAAATAAGCATCATTTGGTAGGCAAAAACTAATAATGAACTATTCCAAATACCGCTTTCCCAATACGATAAAATAGCTAATACATGCGATTGCTCTTTGGGTGCCTCTGTAAAAAGCAACGCCAACACCATAGTAAGTAGCGTAAGTATAATGGCAATTGCAAAAGGTGAAGGCATGAACCTTTTAAAAAGGGTCTCGATGGTTTTGGTGATATTCATTGTATAAAAATACAAAAAGCCTAAAGATTACTTAATAGTAATTTTTAGGCTTTTAAATGTGAGATTCTTCAATCTTTAAAAAGATCCCGCAATACTGCGGGATTAGTTTGGCTACGCAAATCACAGATTTGCTACCTCACTAAAACGGCAAATCGTCGTTTTCTTCTGTTTTTACATCACTAGCAGGCTCAAAAGCTTCTGCTGGTGGCATTGGAGGCATATCTGGTGCTCCAGCTTCTGGAGTCAGGCTCTCAATTCTCCAACCTTGTATTGAGTTAAAATATTTTACTTCTCCTTGTGGATTGGTCCACTCTCTACCTCTTAAGTTGATACTTATTTTTACATCTTGCCCAACGCCAAAGTTGTTTAACAAATCTGTTTTGTCTTGCACAAACTCCACCATGATAGATTGTGGATATTGCTCTGCCGTAGTAACCACTACTTCTCTTTTTCTAAATCCGTTAGACCCAAAAGTTTGAGTTTCTCCTATAACTTTAATTTTTCCTTGTACTTCCATGTTCACTACCCGCCCTAAGCGGGTATCTTTTTAATTATTACTTATTTTAATTATTACTAAAGTTCCCTGAGTGATTTCATTTTTCTGAAATCGTATCGAAGGGATTCTATTTATTATAGTTCCCTGAGTATTCCGACAACGTCGGAATACTCAGGGAACTATAATAAAATTACTTTATATTCATCAAATCTATAGCCATCAACAATCTTAACGCATCATAAACAACTCCCTTTTGCAACATGTCTTGGGCTTGTTTTTGTGTATTTTCTTTATTGGCGGTATTGATATGAGGGCATCTTTCAATTCCCATTTTAATAAATTCTCTTACCTCTTCTTCTGTCGGGAGCTTTTCAACATTCCCTAAAATTCCTAAATCGTTTCCTGTTAAAATCTTGCTACTTCTTATCGATTCTGATAATGCATCTACTCCTATTCCCATAGTTTTTATTGGTTTTTGTACTTCAAACATTCCTTCTTTTGCTCTGTTGTACCAATTTCCACCCATACGTGCAACGGTATCAATTTTAAGGGGATCTATTTTTCCATCCCCATCTACTATATTTTCATTTATATGAAGTTTAACTACTTCAGCAATAATTAAATTTCCTGCTCCTCCTTCGGTTCCCAAGGCAATTACTTCATTTACTTTACATTCAAACTGTACAGGTGATTCTGCAACCCGAGGAGGTTTCACTATATCTGAAGCCACTTCAGTAAAACCTGCTTTTACAAATTCGTTTACTCCTTCTGCATATTCCGTTGAAGATAATGACATTTGTTGCACCATGGCGTAACTCACTATATTTATGACCACTTCTTTGGTGCTCAATACATTTTCCAACGTATGTTTTGTGGTATTACCTCGCACTCTTCGCGCTGGCGAAAAAATTAATATTGGCGGATTTGCACTAAAAACATTAAAAAAACTAAAGGGGGACAAATTCACATTCCCATGAGTATCTACAGTGCTTGCAAAGGCAATTGGCCTTGGAGACACTGCTCCTAACAGGTATCCGTGTAATTTAGCAGTACTTAGTTCTTGTGGTGTAATTGAAATCATGGATTGCAAATGTACCCAAACTAAATAGCTTGTAAAAATATGTTTATACAATAATATCAACATATTTCCCTTATATTTAAAAACGATAATTATTTTTATTAAAATGCTAAAAAATACCGCAACTACTCGTTGGATTTTCTTTCTTACTTCCCTGTGTATTATCATATTAATTATGTGGAATACCTTCGTTTTTTTTAATACCCTAAAGGAAAACGAACGGACTAAAATGGAAATCTGGGGAGAGGCACAGCATAGTATCGGTATTGAAGATGAACCCAGCGATTTAATTTTAAAAATTCTACAGAGTAACACGACCACTCCAATGCTGCTATACAGCCATATAGAGGACAGTTATACTGAAAAAAATATTCCTGAAAAAAATATAAATACTCCTGAAAAAATTCAAGAATTAATACGTCAGTTTTCTGAAGAGTTTGAACCCATTGACATTGACTACGAAGGCGCAGTTTTACAAACTATTTATTTTGGAAACTCCCCCATCATCAATAAAATAAAATATTATCCAGCAGTATTAATTCTTATTATGTTGCTGTTTTTTGCCGCCATTTATTTTTTCTTTCAAACAGCAAAAGCATCAGAACAAAACAAACTTTGGGCGGGAATGGCGAAAGAAACTGCGCACCAAATAGGCACTCCTTTATCCTCTTTAGTGGGTTGGACAGAACTCTTAAAATCGGAAAACGTAGATCCTGATTATATTCTAGAAATGGAAAAGGATATTGACCGATTAAAAACTATTACCGAACGATTTTCTAAAGTAGGGTCGGTTCCTACTATGGAAAAAGCGGATGTTATTGCCGAAACCCAAGCCACTTACGATTATTTAAAAAACAGATCGTCTAAGTTTATCAATTTTTCGTTAGATATTCCAGATACTTTTTTAATGGTGAAGTTAAACCCTCAACTATTTAGCTGGACTATCGAAAACCTTGTGAAAAACGGTATCGATGCGATGAAAGGAAAAGGCGATATTACTATTAAAATAACGACCAATTTAAAGTCGGTATTTATTCAAATATCAGACACTGGAAAAGGAATTAACAAAAGGAAATATTCTGCCATTTTTAATCCAGGTTACACTACAAAAAAACGCGGTTGGGGTCTTGGACTTTCTTTAGCTAAACGTATTATTGAAGATTACCATAAAGGTAAGATTAGAGTTTTAAAAAGCAGTCCTGAAGGAACTACTATGGAAATTGCTTTGCGGTTAGAGCATTAGAGATTCTCTTTAATCGCTTCAGCAAGTGCTATAAACTCATCTTCAGTCAATGAAACCTTATGTTTAAAAGTCATATCTCGCATTTCATTTATCGGGATTAAATGTACGTGAACATGAGGCACTTCTAATCCAATTACCGCCATTCCCACTCTGTTACAAGGAATTGTTTTTTCTAATGCGAGTCCTACTTTTCTAGAAAATTTCATTAATCGCAGATACAAATCTTCATCCATCTCTAATAGTCTATTCACTTCCTTTTTAGGCACACAAAGCGTGTGTCCTTTTGCATTGGGATTGATATCTAAAAAAGCAATAAAGTTAGTATCCTCTGCTATTTTGTAGCAAGGAATTTCTCCATTGATTATTTTAGTAAATATGGACATTTTGCAATTAATTAGTTATAATGATTATTTTTTTCTTTTGATTTCCCCTTCCCTAAAAGCAAAATATAAAATAATTAAGCTCCCTTTAGGGATCGGGGTAAAATTAATCATTTTTAATCTCTTGAAATTTCTAATATATCAAAATTCATTATTCCGTTAGGAACAGTAACCTCAGCAATTTCACCCACTTCTTTTCCTAAAAGTCCTTTACCAATAGGAGAATCTACAGATATTTTACCTGTTGCTAAATCAGCTTCACTTTGTGCTACTAATTTATAAACCATTTCCATTCCGTTGGTTTGATTTTTTATTTTTACCGTAGAATGAATCAATACCTTAGAAACATCTAGTTGTGATTCATCAATAATTCTTGCTGTAGATGCAAACTCTTCTAACTTAGAAATCTGCATTTCTAACATCCCTTGAGCTTCCTTAGCAGCATCATATTCTGCATTTTCACTTAAATCTCCTTTATCGCGTGCTTCCGCAATTGCATTAGATGCTTTTGGGCGCTCTATATCTTTTAACTGATTTAATTCGTCTGTTAATTTTTTTAATCCTTCTTTAGTATAATAAGATACTTTACTCATAACGCTTCATATTTATTCTCCATGAAAACGGAGATCTCCTTTTACATATAATAACCCTTTTTTATATAAAAAAGGTTCCTGCCTACGCAGGAATAAAAAAATCCCATACGAGACGGGATCTTAGTCGGCAAAGATACTAAAAAAATAATTCTTAAATATTTTTAACAACTAATCTATCAGGGCAAACTCATACTTTTATTTTTAACACCTTTAATAAATACTGATTATCCCAACCTGCTTTAAGTCTTTTACCTTTAATAC
>JAUVAS010000064.1 GCA_030591585.1 Flavobacterium sp.
TAATGCAAGCAGAGCGAGAGCGTAAGGATTTAAAAGGAATTCGAAAGCTTGCCAGAGACCGAGCTAAGAAAGCAAATCTTCATAATAAGAAATTAAGAGATTGCAGGGTTCATTTAGGAGATATGAAAAAAGAACGACGACTGGAATCTACGTTGTTTATTACAGAGGGAGATTCAGCAAGTGGTAGTATTACCAAAAGTAGAGATGTAAATACCCAAGCTGTTTTTTCATTGAAAGGAAAACCTCTTAATTGCTACGGAATGAGTAAAAAAGTGGTGTATGAAAATGAAGAGTTTAATCTACTACAAGCTGCTTTAAATATTGAAGAAGGAATGGAAGATCTTCGGTATAACAATATAGTAATCGCCACAGATGCTGATGTTGACGGGATGCATATTCGTTTATTGTTGCTTACTTTTTTTCTTCAGTTTTTCCCTGAAGTGATTAAAGAAGGGCATCTGTATATTTTAGAAACACCTTTGTTTAGAGTTAGAAACAAAAAGGAAACTATTTATTGCTATTCTGAAGAAGAACGTGTAATAGCATTAGAAAAATTAAAACCAAAACTAGAGATTACCCGATTTAAAGGTTTGGGTGAAATATCCCCCGATGAGTTTGTGCATTTTATTGGTAATGATATTCGGTTAGATCCCGTGATGTTAGATAAATCGATAAGTATAGAAGAACTGCTTTCGTTCTATATGGGAAAAAATACTCCAGACAGACAGGAGTTTATTATTGAGAACTTGAAGGTGGAATTAGATAAAGTAGAAGTTTTATGAAAATAAAAAAAAAATATATTGATTTTTTTGAAATTGCATTAAATGAGTTTGTAAATGAATTAAAGAAATATGTTTCAACTGAAACAGGTGATTGGACAATAAAAGGATTTATAGATATTTACAAAAACATTTATACAATTTCGTCTGACACAAAAATAGTTTCAAAAATTCTTGAAATCCATATTTTCCCTGAAATATTAAGATTTGCAGATAAAGCAGGTTATAAATTGGTGCTTGCTGAAAAACAAAACTATTATCCTGATTTAACTTTTGTAAATAAAGAAAATGAAGATATTAAATTTGCACTAGATTTAAAAACTACTTTTCGTAGAAATAATAATTCTGCGGGGTTTACTCTTGGTAGTCATGGAGCGTATTTCAAGCAAAGAGATAAAAAAAAGAACATCCAATTTCCTTACAACCAATATACAGGACATTATTGTTTGGGTATAATCTATACACGAGTTGATTTTGATGATGATTTAGCAGAAACAGAAATTTTTCAAGTAAATGAACTTGAAAAAAAATATGGAAAAGGAAACGACCCAATTGCTGAAAGAGAAGTAACTAAAATTGAAAATCTAAAATCAATTACTTCTGTTATTAAAGACTTTGATTTTTTTGTAGCACCAAAATGGAAGATAGCAAGTGACAGTAGAGGTTCTGGGAATACGGCAAACATTGGTTCAATAAAAGATATTTCTGATTTAAAAGCAGGGAAAGGTGTGTTTAGTAAGCTTGGTGAAGAATGGTTTGACGAATATTGGATTAATTACGGAATTGCTACTATGATTAAAGATGGGGAATCCATTTCTATTACTAACATTTGGGACTTTTTAGAGTTTAAGGGTCGAATAGATTTGTTTGACAAAGTTGGTAACGGAGCAAAAAGAAGAAAAAAATGAAAGTATTTGTACCACCAATAAAATCACAAGGAATTAAAACCAAACTTGTTGGTTGGATTTCTTCAAATGTTGAAGAATTGCAATACGATAGATGGGTAGAACCTTTTATGGGGACAGGTGTTGTCGCATTTAATGTTAGACCAAAAAAAGCATTATTATGTGATAGCAACCCTCATTTGATTAGGTTTTATAATGCAGTTAAAAACAAGGAAATCACGAGTGGTATTGTTCGGAAATTTTTAACTGATGAAGGTATTAAGTTATTAAAATCAGAAGGGACTTATTATTATGATGTAAGAAAAAGGTTTAATGAAGAAGGAAATCCTTTGGATTTTTTATTTTTAAGTCGTTCATGTTTTAACGGTATGATGAGATTTAATAAAAAAGGTGGATACAACGTTCCTTTTTGTAAAAAGCCTAATCGTTTTGCCCAATCGTTAGTAACAAAAATAACGAATCAAGTAGAAAATATTTCACAGATTATAGAAAACGGTGATTATACATTCAAACTTCAAGATTTTAAAGATACACTTAATGATATAAAGCATACTGATTTAGTTTATTCAGACCCACCATACATTGGCAGGCACGTAGATTATTTTGATTCTTGGACAGAAGAAGAAGAACTTATATTGAAAGAGGGTTTAATAAACTCCGAATCTAAATTTATTCTTTCAACTTGGTTAAGTAATAAATATCGAACTAACGATTACATTTTTTCTGTATGGAAAGATTGTTTTATAACCACAAAAGAACATTTCTATTATGTTGGAGGGAAAGAAAGTAATAGAAATGCAGTATATGAAGCTTTACTTTCAAGTATAAAATTAAAAGATAGTATATCAAACACTGAAATGAAATCTCGAATAAAATTGAATTTATCACAATTGACAGAGAAAAAGAAGATTAATAAAAAGACCAAACAATTTTCATTATTTATTGAGAATACTAATGATTTAGTATTACACGAAAAATTAAGCAACCACCCTAATTCGAGTATATAATTTATGAGTGAAGAACTCGAACATAACGAAGAAGAATTAAATTCAGATTCAAATACAAATTTGGAAGCGGAAGATTCTGATTTATTACCTTCTGAAGATATTGGACAAGAAGAAGAAACCATCACCAAGGTGACAGGAATGTACAAAGAATGGTTTTTAGATTATGCTTCGTATGTAATTTTAGAACGTGCTGTACCCGCGATTGAGGATGGTTTTAAGCCTGTACAGCGCCGTATTATGCAATCACTTAAAGATTTGGATGATGGGCGTTATAATAAAGTTGCCAATATTGTAGGGCACACCATGCAATACCACCCGCATGGGGATATGAGTATTGCCGATGCCATGGTGCAGATTGGTCAAAAAGATATTTTAATCGATACCCAAGGTAACTGGGGAAATATTTTAACAGGCGATAGGGCAGCAGCTTCTAGGTATATTGAGGCACGCCTTTCTAAGTTTGCTTTAGAGGTAGTTTTTAATCCAAAAATTACACCTTGGCAAGCTTCTTATGATGGCCGTAGGAAAGAACCTGTTAACCTTCCGGTGATGTTTCCTTTACTGTTAGCACAAGGGGCTGAAGGGATTGCCGTAGGACTTTCTACCAAAGTATTGCCACATAATTTTATTGAATTAATTGATGCTTCCATAAATCATTTGCAAGGAAAGCGTTTTACCATTTACCCCGATTTTCCAACAGGAGGAATTGCAGATATTACCAATTATAATGATGGGTTACGTGGCGGAAAAGTTAGAACACGAGCAAGAATCAATCAACATGAAAAGAATACTTTAGTCATTACTGAAATCCCTTTTGGAACAACGACTTCAACCTTGATTGAGTCAATTTTAAAAGCCAATGAAAAAGGGAAAATCAAGATTAAAAAAATTGAAGACAATACTGCAGCAGATGTTGAGATATTGATTCATATTCCTGCTGGGATTTCACCAGACAAAACCATTGATGCCTTATTTGCATTTACCAAATGTGAAAGCTCAATTTCGCCATTAGGCTGCGTAATTGAGGATAACAAACCTTTGTTTGTTGGGGTTACTGAAATGTTAAAAACTTCAACCGACAGAACTGTTGAATTGCTTAAAAGCGAATTGCAGATTCAGTTAGAAGAGTTAGAAGCACAGTGGCATTTCGCTTCTTTAGAGCGTATATTTATTGAAAACCGTATCTATCGCGATATTGAAGAAGAAGAAACTTGGGAGGGTGTTATTTCAGCTATAGATAAGGGGTTAATTCCACACATTAAACATTTAAAACGTCCTGTTGTTGAAGAAGATATTGTGCGTTTAACTGAAATTAGAATTAAGCGTATTTCTAAATTCGATATTGATAAAGCACAGCAAAAAATAGATTCTCTCGAAGATAGAATTGCTGAGGTGAAACACCATTTAGCCAATTTGATAGTGTATGCAATCGATTATTTTAAACGCCTTAAAAAAGACTACGGAAAAGGAAGAGAACGCAAAACAGAATTACGAATTTTTGAAGATATTGAAGCTACTAAAGTAGTGATTCGTAATACAAAATTATATGTAAATAGAGAAGAAGGATTTGTTGGTACCAGTCTTCGTAAAGACGAATATGTTACAGACTGTAGTGATATAGACGATATCATTGTTTTTACTAAAGAAGGAAAAATGATGGTAACCAAAGTGGATAGTAAAACTTTTATAGGGAAGGATATTATTCATGTTGCTGTATTTAAAAAGAAGGATACCCGTACTATTTTTAATATGATTTATAAAGATGGTGCAAAAGGAGCTGCTTATGTCAAACGATTTGCAGTTACTTCTATAACTCGTGATAAAGACTACGATTTAACCAAAGGAACAAAGGGGAGTAAAGTATTGTATTTCACTGCTAACCCGAATGGGGAAGCAGAGTTAGTTACCATAGTATTAAGACAATCTGGAAGTATTAAAAAATTAAAATTCGATTTAGACTTTGCAGACATGTTGGTGAAAGGACGTGCCTCAAGAGGAAACATAGTAACCAAGTATAACGTTAATAGAATTGAATTAAAAGAAAAAGGACTTTCTACCCTAAAACCTCGAAAATTGTGGTTTGATGATACGGTACAACGTATTAACGTAGATAACCGTGGAGAATTATTAGGAGAATTTACAAGTGATGATAGATTGCTTATTGTAAATCAGAAAGGAGTAGTGAAAACGGTAGTTCCTAAAGTTACGCTGCATTTTGATGATGATATGATTGTTTTAGAAAAATGGGATCCTAAGAAGCCACTCTCTGTAATTTATTGGGAAGGAGATAAAGAGCTGTTTTATGTAAAACGTTTTTTAATAGACCATCCAGATAAGGAAGATACCATTATTTCGGATCATCCAAAATCGTATTTAGAGGTAGTATTTGTAGATTATCGTCCTATGGTAGAAATTGTTTTCGCTAAAAAACGAGGAAAGGATAGACAAGAAAATATTGAATTAAACCTTGAAGAGTTTATTTCAATAAAAGGAATTTCAGCATTGGGGAATCAATTAACAAAAGAAAAAGTATTAGAAATAAATGCAATGGAAGCTTTGCCTTATGAAATGCCAGCGCCAATTATTGCAGAAGAGATAGAAGTAGTGGATGAGGAGAATGTTGCTTCAGGAAAAATAGTTGAAGTAGTTAAAAAAGAGGAAAAGCAGCCAGAGGAAGTTATAAAAAAAAATACTTCAAAAGAAAAACCTTCAGAAAACAAAAAGGATGAAGGTCCTAATATAGACGAAGAAGGCCAAACCTTATTGTTTTAATAAGTTACCCGATTTCTCGGGCAATAAATATGAAAAAGTTTTATCAAGAATTTAAAGATTTTGCACTAAAAGGAAACATGATCGATATGGCGATTGGTATTATTATCGGTGTCGCTTTTAATAATGTGGTGAGTACTTTGGTAAAAAAAATAATTATGCCACCTATGGCAATGTTGTCCTCTGGAGTTACTTTTAAAGATAGAAAATATATTTTACAAGAAGCCTCAGAAGGGGTTAGCGAGATTGCTATTGGCTGGGGTGAATTGATAGAGGTTTTAATGGATTTTATAATCATAACCCTAACCATATTTATGGTGGTGAAACTGATGAATAAATTTAGAAGAAAAGCAGATGATCCAAAAGATAAAGAAGTAGAAACTCCTAAAAATATTGAGCTACTATCTAATATTGAAAAACTTTTGGAAGAACAGAATACTTTATTAAAGAATGAGAACTCGCTAAAATAATTCTTTATTGTACTCAATAAAGTCTTCTAAAACCTTGAAGAAACCAATAATATCCTCTTTTTTATTTTGAGCATTAATAGTTACTAAGCGAATAAATTCGTTGTCGCCAAATGTTCCGTAACCCACGAGGAGTTTAGAATTTTCATATAATAAAGTACATATTTTTTTAGCAGGAATATCTTTATAATTAAAACATACTGAAATAGAGTTTTCAAAACTGTATAAAGTATAATCAGAATTGTTTTTAATGTAATTTCTTGCAACATCGGCTAGTTCAAATTGTTTGTCAACTATTTTTTCTAAACCTTCAGTTCCTACGCTTTTCCACAGCGTCCAGAATTTTAAGGCATCGTTTCTTCTACCACACTGTAAGGATGTTTTTCCTAAGTTAAACTCATCGTGATCTGTTTGGTATAAGTAACTTGCGTCGTTTGAAAATGAATTGTATAAATGTTCTTTATCCTTAACTACAATTAAAGAACAACTCAACGGTGTGCCAATCATTTTATGAGCATTAAAGCTAAAGGAGTCTACCTTCTCAATTCCGTTAATTAAAAACTTATAATTAGTACTAAAGATTACCGAACCGCAATAAGCTCCGTCAGCGTGTAACCAAACATTGTATTTTTCGCAAATGGTACTAAGTGCAATTATATCATCAAAAACACCTAGAACTGTTGTTCCTGCCGTTGCATTTAGCATGGTGGGTACTAGTCCTTTTTTTATATCTTCTTGTATCGTTTTTTCTAATTCTTCTGTATTTATTTTACCGTAGCTATCCACAGATATATACCTAACATTATTTCTTCCAATCCCTGAAAATGCTGCGTTTTTAGGGACACTATAATGAGAATCTGTTGAGGTGTAGATTATCATATTATGTTGAATTCCCTCAAAAGGAGCGCGACTGTTTTTAGCATCCCTTGCCATTAACATTGCCATGAAATTTGTCATAGATCCGCCAGGAGCGACAGTTCCGTTAGAATTTTGACCCCAACCAATAACTTCGCAAACTTTATCGATTACTACTTTCTCTACACCAATTTGTGGACCTGCTGCTTTATAGGTGTACATGCTATTATTTAGCATTACTGACAGCAAATCACCTAAAACCGCTTTGTCATTTCTTCCTCCAAATAATTGATTAAAAAATGCATTGGTTGCTGTTTTAGGACTTTTAAGTACTAAAGATTTTAAAGTGCTTTTAAATTCGGTTTCCGAAATTGGTTTTTCTTGTAGCGACAAATCGATAGTTTCGTATAATTCATCTACAGGAACGTGTTTGGAGACAGGATTTATTTTTTCATCTTGCAGTAATTCTGAAACAATTTCATTAAAAATTGACAGGGTGTTATTCATAGGGAAATATTTTGGGTGCTAACATTTTTAATAAAATTGAAATAAATGAATGTAATTTAATATATTACGACTAATCGTCATATTTTGTAAAAATAAAGATTAGAAACGATTATATGCAAATAATTAGTTCATTAACCGAATTTATAGAAAAATTAGACGAAAGTGAAATAAAGTCCTTTCCGAAAATTATAAAATCTTTAGAGATTCCTTTTTCAGAATTTAAAAAATACGCAACTTGGAATAAAGAAAGATATACTAGAAACTGCATAGCAAGAACAAATAATTTTGAAATAATTTTACTTTGTTGGAATAAAAATCAAGAAACTCCCATTCATGAACACGGAGGTCAAAAATGCTGGGTATATCAAGTAAATGGGGAGGTAGCAGAGTATCGGTATCAGAAAAATGATGCTGGAATACTTACTGAAATCTCAAAAACTCATTTAACTTCAGGAAATGTAACTTATATGGATAATAGGATGGGGTATCACGCGCTAAAAAATCTAGATGATCAACGTTGTATGACCTTGCATATCTATGTTTCTCCTATTGATTCTTGTGAAGTTTTTTGTAAAGATGATGAAACCTTTATGACTAAAGAACTAAAGTACGACTCTATTGCAAAAGCTATTTAGAATTAGCTCCCTTTTTTAATTGTTTTTAAATACAATCGTTCTACTTTTTCTCGTGCCCAAGGAGTTTTTCGTAAAAATTTTAGACTCGAATTAATCGTCGGATTTGTATTAAAACTATTAATTTTAATCAACCCGCCGAGTTCATGCCAACCATAGGTTTCTACAAGATGTTCTACCATTGTTTTAAGATTGATTCCGTGTAATGGATTGTTTGGTTGTTCCTGGTTCATTTAATAATATTTCTAAGTCCTTCGTAAACCACAACACTAACAGCGTTTGCAAGATTTAAACTTCTCACTTTATCACTGAATAAAGGGATTTTATAAGTAGTGTCAAGATTATTTTCAATGATGTTTTTAGGTAATCCAACAGACTCTTTTCCAAAAATTAAAAAGAGTTCATCTTTAAAATCAATATCCCAATAATTTTGTTCACCGTGACTTGAAAGAAATACCATTTCTTGATTTTTATTCTTACTAAAAAAATCATCAATACTTTCATAAATCACTAGTGAGATATGATTCCAATAATCAAGTCCAGCGCGTTTCAGGCGTTTATCGGTAATCTCAAACCCAAAAGGTTTCACTAAATGCAATGTAGACCCAGAAGCTAAGCTTAGTCTGCCAATATTACCAGTATTGGTATGAATTTCGGGTTCAATAAGGACAATATTTAAAGACATTTATTTTATTTTTTTTACGGTACCTTTTTGTTTTTTTGTATCGCCAACAATATTGTATTCAAATAGGTAGTCATCTCCATTGGTAGTTAAAATCTTCATATGGATGGCTTTTTTCTCAGACCTATTCTTAGGATTGATTTTTCTAACGATATACTCGCAATCATTAATCCATCTAATAGAGGAGGTATCTGCCTTTCCTTTAAAATAGTCAATTTCAATAGAATCGTTGCGTACAAAGGTAGTAGTCATCATTTCGGTACCTACCAAAGCTTCATATTCGAAAGTTCCTGTCTTAAAATGTGTGCAATTACGTTCTGCATTATAGCAACTCGTTAATAAGAATGAGGTAAGAAGGATAATTAAAAAACGCATTGATTAAATTTTATACGAATTTCTGAATTATAAATGAATTATTTTAATTTTTATACGATTTAAAACTCCCGTCTTTATAAAAAATAATTATTTGCTCAATATCATCACCAGAAAGATTTTTAATAACCTCTAAAGGAATAGAATTTTGTTTTTTTACTGAATTGGACGCAGTGTCCGTTTTTGATGTTATTTCTCTAGAATTATGAATAGGAGAGGTTTTATTTTTTTCTGAAGGGAAATTTCCTTTTCCATTTAAAATCCAATATAATTCCACTTCAGGAAACTTTTCTAAAACCTTCATTACAAAATCTAAACTAGGCTTATTTCTGCCAGATAGGAGGTGGGAAATAGTTGACCTGTTTACACTAATTTGCTTAGAGAAATCGGTAGCAGAAATTCCATAATAATCTAGTATTGATTGAAGTCTTTTCCCGAATTTCGTACTGTTTACCATTGTAATAAATTATAAAGTGCTTTTGATGTTACAAATGTAATATATAATGGTTTCATAGCAAAAGATAATAACAAATATGATCGATAAACATAAATAATGACTTTAATTAAAATAATATAAGTTATTAATATAAAGTAAAATAACTATAATTAATATAAATTAATTTTTATTAAGTAAAATCTATGTTGAAATGTAACTAATTTTGGTTACAGAAGCACTGTTTTAACAATACAACCTGTGTTTACATATGTAAACATAGCATTGTTTACCTTTGTTGTTGCACAATGTAACCTATGAGAATTGAAGCTTGGTATTCCAATAATTTTGACGCACGTTTAAGGGGAAGATATATTACATTAGAACATATAATTCCAATACTAAAAGAGTATGAAAATACATTCGATATTTCTACCATTGGAACATCAGAATTGGGAAAAAATATTTATCTGATAAAAGTTGGTTCAGGAAAAAAAAAGATACTTGCTTGGTCACAAATGCATGGAAATGAAACAACCACTACCAAGTCAATCTTTGATTTTCTTAAATTTCTAGCACAGAAAGACGTATTTCAAGACGAAATAAGGAACTTTCTTAATAATTACACCTTATCTATCATTCCAATATTAAATCCGGATGGAGCATTGCTATATACAAGAGAAAATGCTAATTTGATTGATTTAAACAGAGATGCGCAGGATTTATCACAGAATGAAAGTAAAATTTTAGCAGAAGCTTTTAAAACCATACAGCCAGAGTTGTGCTTGAATCTCCATGGACAGCGTACTATTTTTGGACTAGATAATGGTCTGCCAGCTACCATTTCATTTTTATCTCCAGCAGCTAATAAAGAAAGAGAAGTAACATCTTCAAGAAAAGAAGCTATGAAGCTCATTGTAAAAATGAATGCTATTTTACAGGAATATATTCCAGGGCAAGTTGGTAGATACGACGATTCTTTTAACAACAATTGTTTTGGAGATTCATTTCAAATGACAGGAGTGCCTGTTATACTGTTTGAAGCGGGTCATTTTAAGGATGATTATTCGCGAGAAAAGACAAGAGAGTTTGTGTTTTTCTCATTACTTACTTTATTTAAAATTATTAAAGTAGAGGATGTAACTTATAAGGATTATTTCAATATCTCTGAAAATAAGAAGAATTATAAAGATGTTATTATTCGAAATGTAAGATTTAAAGAAGAAGATAAGCTTTTTTCGATTGCAATTCAGTACACTGAAGTATTAAAAAATGATAAAATAACTTTTGAACCAATACTAGTTGAAATAGGTGATTTGCTAGATTTATATGGACATGATGAGGTTCAAGGGAATGGAGATGTGATATTGATGAATTCTCAGAACAATGCTGTAATTGGAGATGATATTTCAACTATTGTTAGCAAAAATAATAAAACGCTAATATATTTTAATAAAAACAATCTTTAGTTTCAATATTACTTAGTAATTTTGCAGTCAATTAAAATATAATTAGGTAATGACAAAATTTAAATTAGACGATACCGATCACAAAATTCTTGATATGTTGATTGAGAATACTCGAATTCCTTTTACAGATATTGCTAAAAAGCTTGATATTTCTGCGGGTACAGTACATGTGAGAGTTCGTAAAATGGAAGAGTCTAAACTAATTACAGGATCTTCATTAACAATAGATTACCAAAAATTAGGATATTCTTTTATAGCCTATGTTGGGATTTCCATCAATAAATCATCTGAGGCTCAATTTATTTTAGAAAGAATAAACGAAATACCATTTGTAACTGTTGCTCACATAACTACTGGGAAATTTAATATTTTCTGTAAAATTCGTGCAAAAGACACGAATCAGGCAAAAAACATTATATTTCAAATAGATGATATAGAAGGCGTTACGAGAACAGAGACGATGATCTCATTAGAAGAGAGTATCAATGACAAAAAAAGATTGATGCATCACATTTTTAAAGAAATATAAATAATAGAATATCTTTTTATAATAAGCCCTTTGTTATTTCGCAAAGGGTTTTTTGTTTACTTTTGTATAATAATTAAAAATTATCCATTTTTACGGGCATATTATGAAAGTTTCAGACATTACTCCAGAAGAATACCACCCATATTTTAAGCCCTATATTGAAAAAGTAGGAAATAAAAGCTTATTGAAATCTTTAAAGAAAGGTAAAAAAGAAACCATTTCCTTTTTTAAAAAAATACCGAAGTCTAAATTAGAATTCCGTTATTCAGAAGGGAAATGGACTATAAAAGATATACTCTTACATATAATAGATTCAGAAAGAGCTTTTACTTATCGTGCTTTACAGTTTGCAAGGTCGAAAAATGCTAATCTAGAAGGGTTTGATGAAAATGAATTTGTGGCTAATGCAGAAGCAAATAGCCGTTCGTTAAAAAGCTTACTAAAAGAATACAAAACAGTTCGAAAATCTACCATTCAGTTATATAAAACTTTTTCTAACGAAACTCTAAAGAGCGTTGGAAAAGCTAATAATGCTTCGTTAACCGTGCGTGCAGCTGGGTTTTTAGCTTGTGGCCATGAGATACATCACCAGCAAATAATTAAAGAACGTTATTTGTAGTTTTTGTAATAATCAAACGCTTCTAAAATAATATCGTTAGGGACTTCACAGTTGATTTTATGATTACCAATATCATTTAAAAGCACAAACAGTACCTTTCCGTTAGTGTTCTTTTTATCATAAATTAGGAGTTTTATTATTTCATCTATATCTGAAGAATTAAAATTAACTCTTTTAAACTTATCAAGAATTGAGCGACTAACGTCATTTAATTTATCTTCAGGAAACCCAAGTATTATATTTGAAATATACGAGGTTAATATCATTCCAATAGCTACTGCTTCACCGTGAAGTAATGGATTGATACTGTCTTTACTTAAGCTGTGTGATTCTATAGCATGCCCTAAAGTATGTCCGTAATTAAGAGTTTTACGGAGTCCTTTTTCAAAAGGATCTTGAGTGACGATGTTGTTTTTAATCTGAACAGACTCCCAAAGTAATTCTTCTAAACCATCAATATTTGTTTCATTTAGATTCTTAACCTTATTCCAATAATCATCTGAATGAATCAAGCCATGTTTCAGCATTTCTGCATAACCAGATGTTTTCTGATTATCTGGAAGAGTATTTAGAAACTTTGTATCAATGATAACTAGTCTAGGGTTGTTTATAATTCCAATTTGGTTTTTAATTAATCCTAAATCCACCCCATTTTTACCACCAACTGAAGCATCTACCATAGCAAGTAGGGAGGTGGGGATGTTTATAAAATCTATTCCTCTTTTAAAAGTGGAAGCGACAAATCCTCCAAGATCTGTAACTACACCACCTCCTAAGTTGATGATAAGGCTTTGTCGGTCAGCACCTTTTTCAGAAAGTTCATTCCAAAGCGTTAAACAAGTAGCGATATTTTTTTGTGTTTCTCCTTCAGGAATTTCTAATATTTCTGGGCTAATAGTAAACGTATAATGATTCAAAAATAAAGAAGTACAAAACTTTTTGGTGTTGGTGTCTGTAATTACAAAAATCTTTGTCGGCTTCAGTTTTTTAAGTTCTTTATTAAAAGCATTCCAAACACCAGTATTGCAATAAACCGAACCTTTATTTTTAATGATTTCCTTCATGTAATTTCATCTAAAGTTGAGTAACGCCAAAATGACCTATAAAACAGCTCAATAAACAGTTTCTTTTTGGCTATTTTATAAATCCATTTGGTGTAAAATGAGCTCAAATCTAAGTATATTTGTATAAATATTCTCCTATGAAAGCAAATACTCTTTTCGACAATACAGAAACCGCTTTTAAACTTAAGAATGATTCCCAGTTAGAGCGTGCTTATTTTTTATTTAGAATGATTGCAAACGAGCCTTTAGTGCGTATTGGTACTGCTGCTACAAAGTTTGCGTTGAATCTTCATTTGCCTGTGGAAGGGTTGATACGTGCTACGGTATTCGATCATTTTTGTGGCGGTGTCAATGAGAAAGATTGTATGCCAGTGGTCGATAATTTATATGAAGTAGGTGTGAGTTCTGTTCTAGATTACTCTGTAGAAGGTAAGGAGGGAAGTGACCAATTGGATGCTACTTTAAAAAAGATACTTGAACTTACAGATTTTGCTAAAACAAAACCGGCAATGCCTTTTTCAGTTTTTAAACCAACTGGCTTAGGAAGATTCGAATTGTACAGAAAAGTTACTGAGAAAGAAGAACTGACTTCTGAAGAAAAAGAAGAGTGGGAAAGACTTATAAATAGATTTGATAAAGCGAGCAAAGCAGCTTTTGATACCAATGTAACCTTATTGATAGATTCTGAAGAAACCTGGATGCAAGATGCTGCAGATGATTTATGTGAGCAAATGATGATGAAGTACAACAAAGAAAGGGCGGTGGTTTATAATACGCTGCAGTGTTATCGTTGGGATCGACTGGATTATTTAAAAGAAGAGCATAAAAAGGCAAAAGCTGGAGGCTATAAATTAGGTTATAAAATTGTTCGTGGGGCGTATCTTGAAAAAGAAAACGAACGTGCTGAAGAAAAAGGATACAAAACTCCAATGCACCCTAGTAAGCAAGCAACAGACGATTGCTTTAATGAGATTATGCATTATATTCTTGAAAACAATAACGACATAGAACTATTTATAGGAACCCATAACGAGGATAGTAATTATCAGGCAATTGATATGATGAAGGAGCTTAAAATTGCTGTGGATGATCCTAAAGTGTGGTTTGGACAGTTGTATGGTATGAGTGATCATATTACGTTCAATCTAGCTACAAAAGGGTATAATGTTGCTAAATATATTCCTTTTGGCCCTGTGAAAGATGTGATGCCTTACTTAATTCGCCGTGCTGAAGAAAATACTTCTGTAGCAGGACAAACCAGCAGAGAGCTTTCTTTGCTGAAAAAAGAGAAGAAAAGAAGGAAGATTTAGTAGTGTAGACTTATGAGTACTGAGTTTGTCTTCGCGAGCATAGCGAAGTAATCTCATGAAGCTAATTTAATTTAATTGTAAAATCAATACTCAACAGCAACTTCTAATACCGTCGCTTTTTTATTACAATTCTCAACAGTAATCTTAAGCCTTTTATCTGAATTAGGGGTTTCTTTTGGCGCAGCGTTCCCTTCAATTACATAAATTTTACAAGAATCTAATTTGGTATTGCTTTCCTTAAAAAGAACACTTCCTTTCTGTAGTATATAAGAAATATTAGCAGTATCTAATTGATGAGATTTAAGAGCATTCGTTGAGTTTTCAGAAAACATACGCTCTTTTATTCTAATATTTTTTAGGGTTCTGGAATTAGGACCATAATCAAAATTGAATGAAGCGCCAATTTTATCTTTAATAAAGAACAAGAAAACTAGGCCAATGCCAAAGCCACCAAAGTAAAATGCAAAACGTTTTATAAGACTCATTAAAAAAAGTTAAATGGTTTATGGTTTGAGGTTTAATTTTGTAATCTTCAGTCACTTGACCTCTAACATCAAAATATCAATAAATTAATATCGCTATAAGACATATCGAACCAATCTGCCACAGCTTTGTTTGTTAAAATTCCGCGGTAAAAATACAATCCATTTTTTAATCCACCATCAAATCTTATGGCATTTTCTAATCCGCCAGATTCTGCAATATCTA
>JAUVAS010000073.1 GCA_030591585.1 Flavobacterium sp.
TCAGAAATAGTAATTGAAAGTATTGTTGCTAGTGGAGCAAAAAAAGTGGCTCCTGCTAAAGCTGAAAAAGTTGCCCCTAAAAAAGAAGCAAAACCTGCAGCTCCTAAAGCTGAAAAGGTAGCGACTAAAAAGGAGACTCCAACTGCTGATTTAAGTAAAAACACAGTTGCTGAGTTAAAAGCAATGGCTAAAGAAAAAGGAATTACTGGTTATACTTCTATGAAGAAAGCTGATTTAATTGCTGCATTAAGTTAATTTTTAAAATAATATAAAATGGCACATAAAAAAGGAGTTGGTAGTTCGAAGAACGGTAGAGAGTCAGAATCGAAACGATTAGGTGTTAAGATTTTTGGTGGTCAAGCTGCAATTGCAGGAAACATCATCCTAAGACAAAGAGGAAACACGCATTTTCCTGGTGAGAATGTATATGGTGGAAAAGATCATACCCTTCACGCAAAAGTGGACGGATTGGTAAAATTCACTAAAAAGAGAAATAATAAATCGTATGTTTCTATAGTACCTTTCGAGGCTTAAGAAATTAGATTTATCTATATAATATAAACCTCCAACTGGAAACAGTTGGAGGTTTTTTGCATTTATATATAAATGTAAGACCTATTAATTGTAACTTTATTTTTTAAAAGTATTTACTATGAAAAATTTATCTATTGGAGTTTTGTTAGTTGTTATGCTATTGTTTTTTGGAGTTAATACAGTCGCTCAAGAAATAACTAAATACGATTATCTAGAGGTGATCGTAATCCAAAAAGCAAATAACAGCGGAAAAATTAAGAGAATAAAAGTAGAAGTGCAAAAATCGTTAGATGGAAAAGTAATTACCATAAAGGAAATGGAAGCCATCAAAGCAACCTCAGATTTACTTAACTATATGAATGCAGCTAACTGGGAATTTGTAGATAGAAAAGCGATTACAGAAATAAATGATCCTGTTTGGATGAGCTATATTTTTAGGAAAGCGAAAATCTAAACTAATAAAAAAACCCTTATTGGGAAATAAGGGTTTTCAAAATTATTTTGATTTCAAAGAAAGAGATTGCTACATCGTTCGCGCCTCACTTCTCGCAATGACAACTAGTATCTGTAGTACTCAGGCTTAAAAGGGCCTTTTACATCCACACCAATATATTCTGCTTGGTCTTCACGTAATTCTGTTAGTTCAATACCAATTTTCGCAAGATGTAATTTTGCTACTTTTTCATCTAGATATTTAGGTAGCATATATACTTTGTTTTCGTAGTTTTCGATGTTGTTCCAAAGCTCTATTTGTGCTAAGGTTTGATTGGTAAACGAGTTACTCATTACAAAACTAGGATGCCCTGTTGCACAACCTAAATTCACCAAGCGCCCTTCGGCTAATAAGATAATATCTTTTCCGTTTACTACATATTTGTCAACTTGAGGTTTGATCTCCACTTTTTCATGGTTGTTGTTTAACCAAGCTACATCAATCTCATTATCAAAATGCCCAATATTACAAACGATGGTTTTGTCTTTCATCGCTTCAAAATGGCGTCCTTGGACAATATCTTTATTTCCTGTAGTAGTGATAATAATATCTGCATTACCCACCACCGTTTCTAATTTCTTTACTTCAAATCCATCCATAGCTGCTTGTAGCGCACAAATTGGATCGATTTCAGTAACCGTAACAATACTTCCAGCTCCTTTAAAAGAGGCAGCAGTTCCTTTACCCACATCTCCATATCCACAGACAACCACACGTTTTCCGGCAAGCATTAGATCTGTTGCGCGGCGTATTGCATCTACCGCACTTTCACGACAACCATATTTATTATCAAATTTAGATTTGGTAACACTATCGTTTACATTAATTGCTGGCATAGGTAATGTTCCCGCTTTCATACGGTCGTATAATCTATGAACCCCTGTTGTTGTCTCTTCGCTTAAACCGTTAATTCCTTCAGCTAATTCTGGATATTTATCCAATACCATATTTGTTAAATCTCCGCCATCATCTAAAATCATGTTTAATGGTTTGCGATCTTCACCAAAGAAAAGTGTTTGCTCAATACACCAATCAAATTCTTCTTCGTTTAAGCCTTTCCAAGCATACACAGCCGTTCCTGTAGCAGCAATTGCAGCAGCAGCTTGATCTTGAGTAGAGAAGATGTTACAAGAACTCCAAGTTACTTCAGCTCCTAAAGCCTGTAGCGTTTCAATTAATACCGCAGTTTGTATTGTCATATGCAAACATCCTGCAATTCGAGCGCCTTTTAGAGGTTGCTCATTTTTGTATTCTTTACGCAGCGACATTAATCCTGGCATTTCTGCTTCGGCTAGTTCAATTTCTTTTCGTCCCCATTCTGCAAGGGAAATATCTTTCACTTTAAAGGCTGTATAAGCTGTTGTATTTGTAGACATAGTATTATATTTACATTCCCGCGAAAACGGGAATCTGTTTGTTAATTTCCGAAATTGTTTTCAGTTTGCAAAAATACATAATATACTTTAATATTAAATGCCTCTTTACAAAACTATAACAGTAAACCCAACTACTAAAGTACTCATTTGGAAGATTGAAGAATCTTTTGAGTCGTTGTGTGAAGATATTGTGCTCACTGAAAGAAGTAAAAAAAGGGTTGATGGAATGCGAAGTAAGTTGCATCAAAGAGGATTTATAAGTATTCGGCATTTGTTGGCTTCGGAAGGATATACAGATCAGGATTTGTTTTACGATGAAAAAGGGAAGCCTCACCTACATGACGGAAAACATATTTCGATTACACATTCTTTTATTTTTTCAGCTATTATTATTAGTGATATCGAAGTGGGGATTGATGTAGAAAAGAAACGTGAGAAAATTTTAAAAATAGCACATAAGTTTACTGTTTTAAAAGAATATCAAAAGCTATTTCATAGAGATGTAATAATTAGAAAGCTAACTATAGTGTGGTGTGCAAAAGAATCGTTATACAAAAGTTTTAATAGAGTTGGCTTAACATTCTTGAATCATATTTATGTAGAAGATTTTAGTTTGTACCATAATCAAACGATTGCTAAAGTAAATTTTGAAGATAAAATAGAGTATTATAAGATAACTTTTTTAGAGTTTGAAGGATTTACCTGTGCCTATGCTTTATTAAATGAAAGAAGAAAGAATGATTAAAAATATACATCAATCAATTATTTCTGCTTCAACTGAAAAAAGAAAATTACTTGCTATTTTAGTCGACCCTGATGTTTTTGATAATTCTAAAACAAAAGTATTTTTAAAAAGTATTCCCTTAAATACAACTCACCTTTTTGTGGGAGGAAGTAGTGTAGAAAATGGCGAAACAGAAGCAACAGTCGCCTCCTTAAAAAAATACAGCTCATTACCCATTGTTTTATTCCCAGGGAATGAATCTCAAATTACAGATAAAGCCGATGCCTTATTATTCTTGTCTTTAATCTCTGGCAGAAATCCAGAATATTTAATTGGCCAACAGGTAAAAGCGGTTTCAAAATTAAGAGAGTTTACATTAGAAGTGATTTCAACAGGATATATTTTAATAGATGGCGGTAATAAATCTGCTGTAGAAAGAGTAAGTAAAACATTGCCAATGCCACAAGGTGATATTCAGGCAATTGTTAATACAGCATTGGCAGGAGAATATTTAGGAAAAAAAATGATTTATTTAGAGGCAGGAAGTGGTGCAGAATTTCCAGTGAATCCCAGCGTTATAAAGGCTGTTAAAAATGCGGTTAAAATCCCGTTACTTGTAGGCGGTGGAATTAAGTATGAAGAACAAAAACAAGAAGCATACAAAGCGGGTGCCGATATGGTAGTTATGGGCACTTGTTTTGAAAACAATTAATTATGGATACTAGTATTGATTTTTTCTTAGAGCCCTACTATAACGCTTCAATGCTAAATATTATCTTAGAATTTATTGCAGCAGGTTTTGGAATCATCAGTGTTATTTATGCTAAAAAAGAAAACATTTTAGTGTATCCAACAGGGATAATAAGCACGGGGTTATACGTGTATCTATTGTCGCAATGGGCATTGTATGGAGATTTAATTATTAATATTTATTACACCCTAATGAGTCTCTATGGTTGGTATATGTGGACTCAAATTTCAGAAAAATCACATACAACTATACAAATATCAAGAACGAATAGTTTAGATAAACTAAAGGCTTTTACTATTTTTGTGTTCACAGCAATTTTTGTGATTGTCGTGTATCGTTATTATGAAGTAATGCCCGATTTAAATTTTACGGAGAGTATCAATTATGCTTTTCAGAAATTAAGTTCAGGAAATTTAAATGAATTTAGAAAGGCAACCCCTTACTTAGATACCTTTACTACGGCAGCTGCATTTGTGGCAATGTGGTTAATGGCTAATAAAAAGATTGAAAACTGGATTTTTTGGATTATCACTAATATTGTTTCAATACCGCTATATTTTGTAAAAGGATATGGATTTACAGGAATACAATACATCCTCTTTTTAGGATTAGCATTTTTAGGATATAAAGAATGGAAGAAAAGCTTAAACAAGCAGCGTCAAACTGCTTAAAAGTAACATTATTCGGACCTGAATCAACAGGTAAAACGACTCTAGCTAAACAACTGGCTCGACATTATAATTCTATTTGGGTACCAGAATATGCTCGAGAATATTTACAGCGAAAGTGGAACAACGATCGGAAAACCTGTGAACAATCAGACCTATTGCCAATTGCAATTGGACAAATGAAATTAGAAAATGAATCGGCTCAAAAAACAGATTCTGTATTAATTTGTGATACAGATTTACTAGAAACCAAAGTATATTCTGAAGAATATTATGAGGGCCCTTGTAATAAACTAGTAGAAAAATATGCATTGGAGAACACATACGATTTGTATTTTTTAACTTATATCGACTCTCCCTGGGAAGCAGACGATTTACGAGATAAGCCTAATGAAAGAGAAGAAATGTTTACCGCTTTTGAAGATGCTTTAATAAAATATAACAGACCTTATGTTCTACTCAAAGGAAGTAAAATGGAACGATTAAAAGAAGCAATAAAACATATAGATTTACTTTTAAAAAACAAACATTGAATTTAACAAAACAAGACATTCAGCAATTAAAAGATCACGGACTTACCATTGAGAAAGTTTTTGGACAGTTAGAATCTTTTTCACTAGGAATTCCTTTTGTTGAAGTAGTTACAGCGGCTTCTGTTAGTAATGGGATTGAGGTGATTGCAAATGAAAACCAGCAAAAACTAATTACGCATTATGAAAACAAAAAAGACAGCTTGGACATTGTTAAGTTTATTCCTGCTTCGGGGGCTGCAACAAGAATGTTTAAGTTTCTGTTTGAGTTTTTAGAAGCTTATGACCCTGATGAAAAAACGTTAAATTCATTTCTTAAAAAAGGTGATTATAGTGAGCTTTCAAAGTTTGTTGGGTCATTAAGAGATTTTGCTTTTTTAAATGATGTTAGAAATAAAATAAGAGAAATATATCCAGATTTTAAGCATGGCACAAAAGGCCTGCGAGCTCATTTGTTTGCGAAAATAATGCTAAACGAGAAGGGTCTTAATTATGCGAATATGCCAAAGGGATTGATTCCTTTTCACAAGTATAAAAAATATGCTACCACTGCTTTTGAAGAACATTTATATGAAACCGCCTTTTACGCTTCGGTAAATGACAATGTGTATTTGCATTTTACTTTTTCAGAAAAACATGTGCCCTTTTTTAAAGAAGAATTTGAATCTGTAAAAAAAAGAGTTTCTAAAAAAACAAAAACAAAATTTCATATTTCGTATTCATTTCAGAAAAAAGAAACCGATACTATTGCAGTTAAAATAGATAATAAAATATTTAGAGATGATAATGAAAAATTGGTTTTTCGCCCTTCAGGTCATGGCGCATTAATTGAAAATTTGAATGATGTAGATGCCGATATTATTTTTATAAAGAACATAGACAATGTCGCTACCGAAGAATATGTTGAGGGGATAGCCTACTATAAAAAAGTGCTGGCAGGGAAGTTACTTTGGATACAAGAAAAAGCATTTTCGTATTTAAAAGATGTTTTAAAAGAGGAGATTTCTTCAGAAAAAATAAATGAAATAAAATCATTTCTGTGGAACGAATTAAACATAAAAGAGTCGCCAAGTGACCCAAAATTAATTGCCACAATATTAGACAGACCTATTAGAGTTTGTGGAGTAGTCAAAAATACAGGAGCTCCGGGAGGGGGTCCTTTTTGGATTAGAAACGAGCTTGGGGAAATTTCATTGCAGATTGTAGAAATGTCTCAAATAAACACAAATAATCCTCGCCAAGAGGCTATGGTAAGTGAAGCTACTCATTTTAATCCAGTAGATCTTGTATGTGGTGTTAGAGATTATAAAGGAAATAAATACGATTTATCAAAATATACAAATCCTAAAGCAGGAATTATTTCTCAAAAATCTCAAGACGGAAAACCTCTAAAAGCGCTAGAACTTCCAGGACTGTGGAATGGTGCTATGGCAAGCTGGAACACCGCTTTTGTTGAAGTCCCTTTACAAACATTTAATCCTGTAAAAACGGTTAATGACTTATTAAACAAAGAACACCGTCCTAATGCGTAATGAATATAGTTATTGTACTTGCTGAACTAAAATTTAAAGCCGTTCGAAGCAGTGGCTCAGGAGGCCAACATGTTAATAAAACGGCTTCAAAAGTTGAGGTGAGTTTTAATGTTAAAACTTCTTTAGCTTTTTCTGAAAATGAAAAAGAACGCTTACTTAAAAAGTTAAAAACTAAAATATCTTTAGAAGGAATCCTTCAGCTTTCCTGTGGTGAAACTAGAAGTCAGCATAGAAACAAAACAATTGTTATAGACAGGTTGATTGAATTACTAAAGAATAGCTTAAAAAAGCCAAAACCTCGAAAAAAGACAAAACCTTCAAAATCTTCTGTCGAAAAAAGATTAAAAACAAAGAAGAGTTTAGCCTTAAAAAAAACAAATAGAAAGCCTCCCAAGATTGATTAAATAAGTATCTTTACACCATCTCAAAGGGGTGCCGAAAGAATGACGAATGTAGAATAGCGAAAATCGTTTTTGAATAAAAAACCGAAAATCACTTTCTAATATCGTAATCCAAAAGCTGAGATTACACCCATAGAACCTGGAACAGGTAATGCTGTTTAGGAATTTTAAAAATCAAAAAAAGAATAATCCCCCCTTTTATTCGTGCCATTTTACGGATGAAAAAATTAGTTATTACCCTTAGTTTAGTATTTTTATTTCTAAACCTAGCTGCACAAGAAAAAGTTACTGACTCTACGAAAGTTGAAACACTTGAAGAGGTGCTAATCAAATCTATAAGAGTTGATGCAGATTCTCCAATTACCCATTCTAATATGGATAAGGAGGAAATTAAAAAGAGGAATCTTGGTCAGGATATTCCAATGCTATTAAATTATTTACCTTCTGTTGTAACTACCACCGATGCAGGAGCAGGAGTGGGTTATACCTATATTAGAGTGCGAGGAAGTGACGCTTCTAGAGTAAATATTACGATTAACGGAATCCCATATAACGATGCAGAAAGTCAAGGGACTTTCTGGGTGAATATGCCCGATTTTGCCTCTTCTGTAGAGAGTCTTCAGCTTCAGCGAGGAGTAGGTACTTCTACTAATGGATCAGGAGCTTTTGGTGCGAGTTTAAACATATTGAGTGATGCAGTTTCAAAAGACCCTTATGGAGAATTAAGCACTTCTTTTGGTTCGTTTAATACTCAAAAATACAATCTCAAATTTAGCACTGGAATGCTTAATGAGCATATTGAAATTTCGGGAAGGCTTTCAAAAATCTCTTCAGATGGGTATATAGATAGAGCAAGTTCAGATTTGAAATCTTATTTTTTACAAGGTGCTTATGTTGATGATAATACTCTAATAAAAGCATTGGCTTTTGGCGGAAAAGAAATAACCTATCAAGCTTGGTACGGGATAGATAAAGAAACTTTAGAAAACGACAGAACCTTTAACCCAGCAGGTTTGTATACTGATGATGAAGGGAATATTCATTTTTACGATAATGAAGTAGATAATTATTCTCAAGATCATTATCAGCTGCATTGGAACCAGCGATATAATAACAACTGGTCTACAAATCTTGGGTTAAATTACACCTACGGAAGAGGTTATTTTGAACAATATAAAGAAGATCAGAAATTTGAGTTTTACGATTTTGAACCCATTGAAATTGGAGATGAAACCATTAATACTACAGATTTAATTCGTCGTCGTTGGTTAGATAATGATTTTTATGTAGCCAATGCAACGGTAAATTATAAAAATGATGAAATAGATATTTCAGGTGGAGTATTTTATAGTTATTATGATGGCGACCATTTTGGCGAAGTGATTTGGACACAATATGCAAGTGATTCAGAAATACGAGATCGTTATTACGAAGGAAATGGAAAGAAAAATGAAGTTACTATTTTTTCAAAAGCAACCTATAAAATAAATGACAAATGGAGTGTTTATGGCGATTTACAAGAACGATTTGTAACCTATAAAACATCTGGATTAACTTCAGATAAAGAACTCTTAGAAGTAGATGAAAATTATAGTTTTTTCAATCCAAAAGCAGGAGCTACCTATACAATAAATTCAAAAAATCACCTCTATGTTTCTTACGGAAGAGCCCATAGAGAACCTAGAAGAAGCGATTTTGAAAATGGGATTACTCAACCAGAAAAGTTAGATGACTATGAATTAGGTTGGCGGTTTTCTTCAGACCAGCCTGACGGTGAGGCAGGAAAAACAAAAGTAAGTACCAATCTTTATTACATGAATTACAACGATCAATTGGTATTAACAGGAGCGATTGATGATGTAGGTGCACCTATTAGAGCAACCAGTGGGAATAGTTACCGATTAGGTTTAGAGATTGATGCTAAATTCTCTATTACAGATAATTTTAGAATCATTCCTAATATCGCATTAAGTACTCATAAGAATAAAGATTTTGTAGCTTCGGTAGATGGAGCGTTAGTCAATTTAGGAACCACGAATATTTCCTTTTCTCCAAATGTGATTATAGGAAATATTTTAGCGTATGAACCCCTAAAAAATCTTCAGTTAGCTTTATTGTCTAAATATGTTGGGGAACAGTATATGGGGAATATTGACAGTGAAACTTCTAAACTAGATGCTTACTTTACTAATGATTTTAATATTGTTTATACACTTAAAAATATTCCTTACGTAGAAGAAATAGTGTTTTCAGGATTGGTGAATAATATATTCAATGTAGACTATGTTTCTAACGGGTATTTTTTCACCTATGAAAACACTTGGACAGATCCAGAAGCTATCACAACTATTGAGGATGCTCGATATTATCCACAAGCAACTATTAATTTTTTAGTAGGAGTAACGATAAAGTTTTAATTAAAAACACGAATAACATCACCTTCCCTTATGGCATTATATCGCAACATAGGGTATTTTGAATTGTCTTGAGAGGTATGTTCTCCAGTGATAATGTTGTACTTATTTTCATCAGAACACTGGCAGGTTGCAATCGGGGTTTCAACAAGCATTCTAGAGCATGAACTAGGACTGTGATTTGGGTCACTTATTTCGAAGGCGCTGTATAAGGTTTCGTTAATACTGTACACTACAATCCCTTTTATTCCTTGATTTGTAATTACTACACTATTATTAGGGAATTTTAAAGAGTTGTATTCAGGAAGATTAAGACTAAGATTTAGATTAACAGCAGGAGTCACTAAATATGGGTTGTTATTGGTGTTATTATCATCACTACTGCTACAAGCTAAAAGAGAGATGCCAATAAAAAAGGGAATTAATATTTTCTTCATTTCATAGTTAATAGGACGCCAAAAATACAATTTATTGGCTATACAACCATTGTTAATTCAAGTATTAACTTATAATTAGACATATTTGACTTGCTTATTTTGGCTAAGCTTTATTAGGTGGCTTAGCTTTACAAGCTCCTATTTTTTAATAATTTGTTGCGTATAAATAGTTGTAGCAGCATATACTTTAACAATATACATTGCTGATTGTAATTTGCTTACATCTACTGTGTTGTTGTGTATTACAGATGTGACAAGAATAATTCTTCCTTGCATGTCTAGTATTTCTACTTTGCTAATTGTTTCAGAAAGATTAGCAATGGTAAAAGTATTTGCTGTTGGATTAGGGTAAAGTATAACGTTGTTGTTTATTAAATAATCGCCTACAGATAGTTCGGCATCTAACTTTACAATCCAAAAGTCAATACTTCCATTATTTCCTCCTACATCGCCGTCATTAGATCTAGAATATCCTGCAACAATATAGCCATCATCGGTGGTTTGTTGTATAGAACGAGCTGAGTCATAATTACTTCCTCCGAGATTGGTTTCCCAAACTAAGTTTCCACTCGCATCTAACTTTACAATCCAATAATCACCACCCAAAATATTTCCTCCTACATCGCCGTCATTAGAGCTAGATGTTCCAGCAACAATATAGCCATCATCGGTTGTTTGTTGTATAGAATAAGCCCAATCCCTATCACTACCTCCGAGATTGGTTTCCCAGACTAAGCCTCCACTTGCGTCTAGCTTTACTATCCAAAAGTCCCAATCTCCTTGATTTCCTCCTACATCACCGTCATTAGAGCTAGACACTCCAGCAACAATATAGCCGCCATCGGTGGTTTGTTGTATAGAATAAGCTCTATCATTATTGCTCCCTCCGAGATTGGTTTCCCAAACTAAGTTTCCACTCGCATCTAACTTTACAATCCAATAATCATAACCTCCATTATTTCCTCCTACATCGCCATCATTAGAGTCAGACTCTCCAGCAACAATATAGCCGTCATCGGTTGTTTGTTGTATAGAATAAGCCCAATCCCTATCACTCCCTCCGAGATTGGTTTCCCAGACTAAGCCTCCACTTGCATCTAACTTAACAACCCAATAATCAAAATCTCCATTATTTCCTCCTACATCACCGTCATTAGAGATAGATGTTCCAGCAACAATAAAGCCACCATCGGAGGTTGGTTGTATAGATTGAGCCACATCAGCACTACTGCCCCCAAGATTGGTTTCCCAGACTAAGGCTCCGCTTGCATCTAACTTTACAATCTAATAGTCGCCACTTCCATAATTTTCTCCTACGTCGCCGTCATTAGAGCTAGACACTCCAGCAACAATATAGCCGCCATCTGTGGTTTGTAGTATAGAATATGTGTGATCATAACCACTACCTCCGAGATTGGTTTCCCAGACTAAGGCTCCACTTGTATCTAGTTTTACAATCCAATAGTCCATATTTCCATGATTCCCTCCAACATCTCCGTCATTAGAATAAGAATATCCAGCAACAATATAACCACCATCGGTAGTTTGTTGTATGGAAGTTGCTTCATCATCACCACTCCCTCCGAGATTGGTTTCCCAGGCTATATTTGGTTGCGCGTAAAGGTTTGTACTAACAATAATGGCTAAGGTTACAAAAAAAGTTTTTTTCATTTTAATACGTTTTTTGGGGAGGTTATTAGTTAGTTAAAGTATTGTTTTTTGAGTAAAAAACACAATGTAAATATAGACATAATTTATTTTTTGTTGTACATATAGCTATGGTTACCATAGATTAGTCAGGGCAAACTCATACTTTTTTTAATTAAATTATTTACAATAAATAACTGATTAATAGTGGATTAAGTTATTTTTTATTTGTATATTATACTGATAATCAGTAATTTAACTCAATGAATATGCGAA
>JAUVAS010000114.1 GCA_030591585.1 Flavobacterium sp.
ATTATCCATTTTTAGGAAAGATGCATCTTGAATAAAATAATCAGACCATAATTGAATTTCTTGAAAACCCGTATCTAAAATTGAATTGTGTACATTTCTATTTGTACCTAAATCACTTAAATTTGTTGTAGATGCTTTCGCTGCAATATTATTATATGCATAGTTACCTATACTAGCACGCATCGTAAAGTTGAAATCAAAATTTCTCCAATTCATATAAGATGAGAAGCCAAGTAAATAATCTGGATTCGGACTGTGATATACATATTTATCTGCATCTGTAAATTTACCATCTTGATCTCTATCCACATAAACTCCATCTATAGGGTCACCATTAGCATCATAAACTTGTTTAAAAACTAGAAATGAATTTTGTGCTTCTCCTACTTTTTGTGTTTGAATTGTATTACCAACACCTCCACTAATACCTCCTGTAGCAAGACCTGGTGAGCTAGGATCATCAATTGTATTTAGTTTTGTAATCTCATTCTCTAAATAAGTAGCATTAAATCCAACATTCCACGTAAAATCTTCTTTCTGAACAATATCTGCATTGATAGAAAATTCAACACCAAAACTAGATAAACTACCAATATTTGTAAATAAACTATTTGTTAAATTTGATCCAGCAGGTGGTGAAACTGTACTTAAAACATCTTTAGTGTCTCTTGTAAAATACTCTATAGAACCAGTAATTCTATCATTAATAAATCCATAATCTAAACCAATATTATAGGTAGCTGATTCTTCCCATTTAATATTTGCATCATAACCTTCAGGTCTCAAAGTATTTACAAATCTATCTCCAAATTGGTAACGTACATTATTTTGCCCTGTTGTATAAATTGGTAAATAACCAAAGTCACTACCAATTTCTTGTTGTCCTGTTTCTCCATAACCTAATCGTAATTTTAAAGTAGAAACAACATCAGAATCTTTTAAGAATGCTTCTTCGGAAATATTCCATGCTAAAGCACCAGATAAGAAATTACCCCAACGGTTTTCGGGAGCAAATCTTGAAGATCCATCCCGTCTATAAGTAAAAGTTACTAAATATCTACTATCATAAGTATAGTTTACACGACCAAAATAAGACAGCAAGGCATTAGTTGTTGCAAACTCCGTTTCATTAATTGCACCAAGTCCTGTAATACTATAAGAATCATTTTTTCTATAAAAATCTTGAAAAGAATGACCTAGCATTATATCTACTTTATGTACATCATTAAAAGTTTTTACATAGTTTAAATAAATATCTGCTAGTGTACTTCTTCTTACACTTGAATAAGTTTCGTTAGTTCCCTGAGAGTCAAAACCACTTGCAGAACTTACAGGAGTAAATTTTCTACCTGAAACTTCAGCGTAATCAAAACCAAAATTAGCTACAATATTTAAGCCTTCTAAAAAGCCGAATTTATAATCAAATTTTGCATTACCCATAAATCTATCCGTAGCTGCATGATTGGTTTTCTGTTCCAATAACCCTAATGGATTTCTAGGAGCCAAACCTGCTGGGCTACCATCGGCATCCAACCATTCCCAATAGCCACCATAATTTGAATTACCACTGTAAACAGGTTGTGTTGGATCAAATCTAACTGCTGTGTCTAAAGCTCCATCATCGGCAAAATCATCTCCAGCAAATGAACCTCTTATATTAAAATCCATTTTTAAACTATTATCAAATAAGTTTTGTCGAAAATTTATTGATGCACTTTTTCGATCATATAAAGAAGTTTTTAAAACTCCTTCTTGATATAAATAACCAATAGATATACGATATGAAGAATTATCAAAACCTTCAGAAAATGTTAAATTATTATCGGTACCAAAAGCGGTTTGAAAAATTTGATCTTGCCAATCTGTATCTGCATCTCCTAAAAGTGCTATTCCTTCTGGAGTTCCAGTAGCTTGTATAGCCGTTCTAAATTCTTCTGTTGACAATACATTAACTTCATTTACTCTTTCCCCAACCGAAAAATTACTAGCAAAACTCACTTTAAAGTCTTGATTCATTTTACCAGATTTAGTAGTAATAATAATTACACCATTGGTTGCTCTTGAACCATAAATTGCTGTTGCAGAAGCATCTTTTAAAATGTTAAAACTTTCAATATCATTCGGGTTAATTGTGTTTAACGCAGGTCCATTTTGATCAATAGGAACTCCGTCAACAACTATAAGCGGACTATTATTAGCACTTAATGATGAATTACCTCCTCTAATTTTAATGGTACCTCCCTCACCAGGTGCTCCACTTGGAGGAACAACATTTACACCTGCAGCTTTACCTGTAATTAATTGCTCAGGTGAAGCAATTGCACCTACATTAAATTCTTTGGTGCCAACTCTTTCAACAGCACCTGTTGCATCTTTTTTAGTTGTTTGACCATAACCAATCAAAATGACCTCATCTAAACTTTCAGAAGATTCTTGTAAAGTAACAGACATGTTTGAAGAGGCTGTTATCTCTACGGTTTCAAAACCTACAAAAGAAAAAACTAAAATTGCATTTGCATCATCAACTTGAAGTG
>JAUVAS010000081.1 GCA_030591585.1 Flavobacterium sp.
CTTTAGCAGAATAGTGGTCTTATTTTGAAATACCGGAAGATCCGATATTGTTCGGATATAATGATCATGGACTTTATTGCTATATTTTTCACATTTCGGACACTTTGATCGTTTGGCCTTTATCGATGCGTATATTTTAACAATGGAGCAAGAGTAATCAATATTATCCACAATCAGCACTGGCATGCCGATCAGTTGTTTTATGGTCATAAGTAGTTGTCTGATAACTACTTGAAGATAATAAATATCGTTCCGTAAAACAAGAGAAATATGCTTTCATTTGTCTGATTATCAGCAAGATAAATCATTCGTTAATTTGAGAGAGTTTCCCCAAATATGAGGAAGAACCACTTTGACCGTTTTTTGCAACAAGACCAATGCAACTTTTTGTTTCATGTTTTTTGTTTTGATTTTATTGGGATATTCTGCCCACTACAAGTAAATAGTTTGCAACCATTATTTTATATTGACTTTTAGCATCTATTAAAGTGTCTCTTGCTTGTTGAGTTAAAGCTCTTGCTTCCAGCAAATCAGAAGTACTTGTAATACCAGCATCAAAGGTGTCTTCTAATTCTTTCTGATATTCGAATGACTGTTTTAAAGATGTTTTTGCAATGTTAATTTGCTTATAACTAACTATTAAGTCTTTGTATGCTTTTGATATTTGTAATTGTAAAAGCTGAGATTTTTCTTCTAGGTTATTTTGTGCTATTTTGATTTTAATTTCATGTTCTTGAAGCTTATAGGAACCTCCCCACCAATCTGATATTGGAATAGATAAAGTAGCAAAGGCTAACCCATAGCTATTATTTTGTTCAAATGCATCTAAGTACAAACCACTTGCTCCGACAGCTAATTGGGGGAGATATTCTCCTAACGCCATTTTCTTTTGTAACTCTTCTGCTTCAATAGCTTTATTAAGCATTTTATATTCATTGCGATTTACTAATGCTCTTTCTGTTGCTAAAAAATAACTTTCTGGAGGTAGTACTGAAACAATAGAATCATTCACATTAAAGGATTGATTATAGGCAATACCTATGTGTTGACAAAACACCATCTTAAGCATTTCTATACCATTATTCAGTTCTAATTTATTAACTTCAATTTTATTTAGTTCTAATTTCACTTTGAGTAAATCACTTTTGTTTATCAAACCAGCATCATAATAATCCTGGACTTCCTTTTGTAATCTAAGTAATAGCTTTTCATAATTATGGAGCGTTATTTTTTTTTCATTTAGTGCAACCAAATTCCAATAGTAACCTTCTGTAGTTGTTAAAGCTTGATCAGTAGATAGATTGAGTTGATCTTGGTTAATTCCCACCCCTAATTGAGCTAGATTATTCCCATTTCGAATTCGCCCACCTGCATAAATAGGAAGTGTAGCTGTAACCATTGCAGTATTCACATAATCTAATGATTGAATATTAAGTGAAGGTACATAAGCAAACTGTGTTGCATTGGGTAAATTTGCAGGGTTTCCATCATATATCGGTAAATTCATTTCAGGTGTTTGTATATCTAATAAATAATCTGATGAACGTAATGCAAAACCTGAAGCCTCTACTTTTGGAAAATAATTTGTAAAAGCATTTTCTTTTACTTTTTCAGAAGCCTTGAGTTTAAATTGAGCATCCTTAATACGCTTATTATTCTCTAAAGCAAGAATTTTGGCAGAGTCTAACTTTATATTTTGTGCGTTTAGAGGCACATTAACTAATATAAGTCCTAAGATGATATATAGAATTATGTTTTTCATTTAAATATTTTATTCTGTTAGTGTTGTTTTTATCTCTTTTTCACTTGTAGTTTTCCAATAAAGTACAGGGAGTATTAATAAAGTTAAGATCATACCTGTAATTAACCCAAAGAATATTACGGTACCTAAAGGTGCCCATAAAGAAGAATCACTTATAATCATGGGCACTACACCAATAGCAGCTGCCATAGAGGTAAGAAAAATTGGTCGCATTCTTCTTTTTCCAGCTGCAAGACCTGCATCTTTAAAAGACATACCTTCATTTACTAATTGATGTGCATAATCAACTAGGATAATACCATTTCTAACGGTAATACCCATTAAACCCATAATTCCTATAAAGGATGTAAAGCCAAATTGATATCCCATTAGTAACAATCCTAGACCTGCACCAAACAAACTTAAAAGCATTGTAGACATAATAAGCAATGCTCTTCTTATGGTGTGAAACTGAAACATTAAGATAAAGAAAATAAGAAGTACACTAACGGCCATTGATTTTCCCATTGGGATGAAATTTTCTAAAGAGGCTTCATAATCACCTCCAAAGGTGATTTTCAAATTTTCTGGCAACTCTATTTTATTAATTTCTGGTTCAACTTGTTTAAGCATATTTGAAGCAACCACATCGGTTTTTAAATCAGCCATTACAGTTAAAGTTCTAACTCCATTTCTATTTACAATAGTACCCTCTGTAAAATCAGGGACTAGTTTACCTATAGAACGTAGTGGTAGTGATTCTAATGTTAAAGGTGATGTTACGTATTGATTATCCAAATCGTCTATACTATTCTTGAGATAATCTTCTTTTGTAAGGATAACATCTATTGGGTAATCATTTTCCCAAACGGTTGTTATTGGTAATCCATCTAATGAGACTAATAGAGAAGAGGCTACTAAAGATTTAGCATAACCTAGCTTATTAGTTTTATCTTTATTTAACTGCACAGAAATACCTTGTCTCATCTCATCCCAATCTTCTCTTACCCAAGACACATCATTATTTTGTTTCAGGATATTTTTCACTTTATCAGCAACTTGCTTTAAATCTGTAATATTATTAGAAGCAATTCGTATTTCAATAGGAGCTTTATAGGTCTCCATTGCAAGTTGTTTCCATTTTACGTGGGCTTCTGGAAACAAATCGTTATACGTGTCATTGTATTCAGCAAGTATCTCAAGTGTGGCGTCATTAGATATTGTATTAACTAATATCTGTCCATAATTTTTAGCTGGTAAATGAGGTGCATATAATGCATTAAACCTTGGTGAACCATTACCAATAAAACTAGCTACATTTGTAATTCGTTTATCTTTTTGCAGTATAGACTCAAGACTATCAATTACGTTTTCTGTTTTTTTAATAGCATATCCTTCTGGTAAATAAACCTCTACAGAAAATTGCTTTCTATCCATTTCAGGAAATAATTTCTGATCTATATTAGCTAAAAACAGTATTCCAACAGCAACAAATACTACACCTGCGAGTATTGTAAGTTTAGGATTTTTAAAAGTAAAATCTAATCCTTTATTATAGACGTTTTGCAAGCGGTCTAGTACGCTTTTTCTTTTTTGCTCGCCCTCTGTTTTGTGCAGTCCCTTTTTAATTAGTAAATAGTTTATAAAAGGAACCAACAACATTGCAACTACCATGGAAACTGCTAATGCAATACTTATTGTAATGGGAAATGTTCCAACAAAATCACTGGACATACCTTCAAGAAAAAACATTAAGGGTAAGAATGACATTGATATTGCCAAGGTGGCTGAAAGTACGGGTACAAAAAGTTCATTTGCAGATTTCCAAGCTGCATTCCACGGGGTTTCTCCTTCGTCTAGTTTTTCTAAATGATTGTCAATTACTACGATGGCATTGTCGACAACCATTCCTAAAACAGTTATTAGCGCAGCTAAGGTTACAATATGTAGTTGAATACCCACCAATTGCATTATGCCAATAGTAATTAAAATTGAGACAGGAATAGATATTGCGGCAACTGTTGCCACTCTAAATGGAAGAAAAATTAATATTACAAAAACAACCGCTATAATTGCAATCATAAATTCAACTAAAAAATGAGAGATCGAATCATCAACAACTTCGGGTAAGTTTGAAATGATATTAATTTTTACATCGTCATCGTTTCTTTTTGAAAATTCAGTTAAAATTTCATTTACGTCTTCTCCAAAATGGACAATATTATTTCCTTTTTGCATCTCTAAAGAAAGTAATAAAGCGTTATTGCCATTATTTCTAATAAAATTCGTTGGTTTTTCATAACGCCTTTCAATTATAGCAACATCTTTTAATCGTATTATATTACCTTGAGGGTCTGAATAAATAATTTGCTCTTTAATATCTTTTTCAGATTCAAATCTTGGTGGTAAATGAATGGGGATATCTAAATCCCCATTATCTAAGGTACCAGAATAATTGAGTGCATTTTGAAGTTGAAATGAAGCTAATATTACTGAAGGTTTAACATTAAATTTATTTAATTTCTCTGGTTTTATATAAACATAAATTTTTTCTTTTTGTATGCCAAATCTTTTGATTTTTGACACGGAACTTAATTTTCTTATTTCTGATTCTAAGTCTTTTAAAATGACTTCAAGTTGCCTATAGTTTTTCTTTTTAGACGACATTGTAATTAATAATGCAGAAGTATCACCAAAATCATTACTACCAATTAAGGCTAAAACATCTTTTGGTAATTGTTGTGCTTTAAATTCATCAAGGCCCAACCTAAGTTTCGACCAAAATTTATCTGCATTTTTAATATTATCATTTAGTTCAACATAGACAATCATCAACCCTTCTTTGGAATGTGAATATGTTTTTGCTTTTTTTACTTCTTCATAACCAAATAAGTAATTTTCAACTTTTGTAGTGACTTGTTCTTCAACTTCTTTGGAGGTATGCCCCGGATATAAGCCTACAACTATTCCTTGACGAATAGTAAATTCTGGAAATTCTCTTCTCGGCATATTTTTTAGCCCAAAAAATCCTAAAACCATCATTACCGCAATTATGGATAGTATAATTTGGGAATGTTTCATCCCAGCTTCTATAAGATTTATTTTTTTCATTTTAAAATTTTGTATTTTCAATTTAAAATAACACTCCTTTTGTTAGAAAGTTACTTTTACTTGGTGGGATAATTTCTGCTTACCTTCTGTAACAACTAAATCTCCTTCAGAAAGACCTGATACTATTTCAATTTTATTATTTATAAATGAGCCTAATTGTACACCTTTTTTTATGGCAGTTTTAGATTGAGAATCAATAACATAAACATAGTTTTCTCCTTCATTATCCTTTATAACACTTTGGTAGGGGATTGTTATTATATTATTCTCTGAACTTATATTTATAACTATATCACAAGCCATTCCTGGTTTTATTTCCATTTGCGGATTAGGAATAAGAATTTTTATATCATAGGTTTTAGATATGGGATTAGCTACCACTCCAATCTTTTCAATCTTGCCATTAAAAATTTGGCTACCTAATGCGGGAATAGTAATGCTTGCAGTTTGTTCTTTCTTAATTTTATTGATTTCATTTTCTGGAACAGAGGCTCTGACATACACTTCACTAATTGAAACAAGGTTAAATACTGGATCCCAAGGTATGGAAGTCTCCCCTATATCTAAATTACGCATCCCAATAAAACCATCTGAAGGTGCTTTAAGTGTACCATTTGCAACATTTTGTAAAGCAATTTGATTTGCTGACTTGGCTTGTTCTAATTTAGTTTTTACATCTTGCCATCTTATTTCTGGCAAACTACCTTTATCATGTACCGTTTTTAATCTGTTATACGCATCTTGAGCCTGTTTTTGGGTTGCTAACGTTCCTTGGTATGCATTTTTGAACGAAGTATTATTTAACACTGCCAACACTTGACCCTTTTTTACCCAATCTCCTTCGTCAACATTTATTTTTGTCACGGTTCCAGGAATTAGAAAACTTAAAGGAGTTGTTATTTTAGGAATTACATTTCCGTTATAAGTCAATTTATTATTCGATGTACCTGAAGTTACTTTTTGTACTTCTACTTTAATTGCTGTGGATGGGTCATTGCTTTCTAGTTTATTTTGACTCTTTTCATTATGGCAACTATATGCCAAAATTAGTGAGGCCATTAGTATAGACCACTTTAATATTACCATTGATTTAGCTAATTTGTTCATTTATTACAGTTTTATATTAATTATACTATATTTGTTTTTTAGTCAGTTATATTTAAAAAAATTATCGAGTTAATCCTTTTGTAAATATGCTCATCAAATTTTCAAAATAAGGAGAGTATTTTTCATATTTATCTTGTAAAAAAAACGGTATTTCCAACCCTTTTAATACCATGATATACACATCTAATAAAACATCTATATCTGCTTGTTCTACAAATTCTCCGGTTTTAATACCTTGCGTTATTATCTTCTTTAAATTTTCTTTTTCCCATTGATCTAACTCATTTCTCAGTTCATCTATAAAATCAAAATGTTCAAAGAAATCTGCTTTTAATGTTTCATGATAGTTTGCGGCATCATTTAAAACTTCCATTCTTTTAATTAGATATTCTTTAATTTTTCCAGAGGCACTCAAATCTGTATTGTCAATAATTAATGACAACTGTGTTTTTAAATTTATCATTTCTTTAGATACAACTTCTTTGAACAATTCTTCTTTGTTAGCAAAATGATAGTATAATGAACCCTTTGCTTTTCTTGCTATTTTAGCAATTTCATCCATTGAAGTTTTATGAAAACCAAATCTGCTAAATAATTTGTTAGCAACACTTAAAATTTTATCCCTAGTATCTTCTAAAGCCATTTTATTATATTTTTACTATTTGACTGTAATCGTTTTGAAGTACAAAATTATGATTTTTATTTTGAATTAGATTTAATTAGCATATAACATTCAAGTTTTTACAAAAAAAACTTTTCAGACGGTATAACATGATTAAAAAATTAATAGGAAAGAAAGGATATTTCAGAAGTAAAATGTAGCCTTCCCCAAAAACGATTTTTATATTCTCTAGGCGGCATATTCCATAATGTTGAATACGTGTGTTCCGTATTGTAATCTGCCCCCCCCCATTTTTAGGGCAAGGTCCAAATAATCGATGTGTACAGCTGAAAAATACTGAATTGGAGCAACTCGAATTCCATGGACAAACAGTGGTGTATCGAACTATTGGAAGACACCATCGCCGATTATGGCGTGCCGGAAATACATAACACGATCAAGGATTCCAATATATGAGTACCCAATATATCGGGATTCTCAGGAAATATGAAATCCAAATATCAATGGACAGCAGAGGAAGGGCCTTGGACAACATCTACATCGAACGTTTCTGGAAGTCGATCAAATATGAAAAGATATATCTCAATCCTCCCAACGGAGGCCTTGACCCACACCAAATGGCAAAGGATTATATCAGGTTCTACAATACAAAAAGAAGACACACCGAAATAGGCAAAGTACGACCAGATCAAGTTTATTCCTCTAAGAAAATAGCATCATAATAAACTAAGTAATACCTTTATACTGTCCTATAGATTGGGAGTATTGTAAAGTAACCTATTACAAACTTGGCTGTTCCGGTAATTCCAGATTCTTTTTATTCCAATAGGTTTTCAATGAGTACACGAGAAACCTCGTTGACACTTTCTTCGTTTTCCATATAACGAGGAACGATGGGATTCACTCGATCATAGATAGTATCAAAAGAAATAATGTGGAAGGGAATTTCTTTCGCTGCAAAAACGGATAAGCCATTTCGGTAATTTTAAAATTTTAATGATCGTGAATCACTCCACTAAAAGAATAGTTGCTAAAATGTTAGAGACTTTTTCGAAAAAAAATATCCATTCAATCTTTTCGCCAAATATAATATTATCATTTTTGGTATAAAATGGCCAAAGTCATTATTTACCTAAATTTCATAAAACAGGAACTTATGAAACTAATAAAAAGGAAACAGTATATCATAAACTCATTAGATCTGGGAGAACAGAGTAAGTCATGTGAGAGTACTTATGTTTTATCAATTGTTTATTAATTCTATGTTCTCTAATATTTCTTTGGTAGCTTTATAGCCCAAATTAAAAATAGCATCAATGTTATAGATATTAAAAGTTCCATAATTGATCAATTCTTTTGGAGCTATTATCAAATCACAGTCTGAAAATTTTAAGACGGACTCTGAGGCAGCCCTTATCCTATATGCTCTTTCAATTATAGAATATGAATGTTTCAAATCTTCAATTTCAATATTTCTTAGAGGGTTAACATATACTCCAATAATTTTATCACAATGCTTTTTTAGTGGTTCTACAGGGAAATTATTAAGCGTTCCACCATCAATATAAAATGAACCGTCAATATTTATAGGAGTAAAAATCCCGGGAAAGGATGCCGATGCTAAAACAGGCCTAATTAATTCTCCTTTGTGAAAGGTCTTTAGAGTACCATCTATAATATCTGTTGCTGTAACAAAAAGTGATTTCTTTAAAACCTTAAAATCATCTTCTGGAAAATACTTTTTAAAATTATCATAAAATTTCTCAGTATCTATAAATCCAGGTTTTCTGTGTGCATATCTAATTGTGTGAAATATGGGTATTGTTTTAAAAAAATTCAATATTTCTAACCAGTCAAGACCTCCAGCATACAAAACACCTACAATAGCACCGGCACTGGTGCCAGAAATATGTGTTGGATATATACCATGTTCTTCTAATGCTTTTATAGCTCCTATGTGAGCAACCCCTCTCACACCACCCCCGGAAAGTACTAGGCCTATATTCATTCTTTGTATCCTTTATTGACAATTGAAAGATATTGGTTAATTATCAATTATTAAAGTCATACTATAGTTATCTGATTATTAAATAGGTCCGAAAACTTTAGCTCGCCCCTTCTTTCCAATATATAATCTCCAATTGACTAAATTAAGCTATGATCAAGTTGAGCTAGTAAGTAACCTGAGATAATAAATTAAATTCAATTATTACACAAATTATGACATTTAAAAAAAAGACCTGGATCAATGAGATAAATTTTTACCCTTAGAAATAACTTATAAGGGTTTCAGGAGATGACATTTGTCATTGTAAATTAGAAAAGACCAATATATCTTCGTTAGTAGTTCAAGACGATTTTGTTTAAATTAAAACAAAGTATAAATATGTTTTCAATGGTAACCCACTTTAGTCTAGGATATTCGGATTACTTTGTTTGAAAATATAATATTAAGAAAAAAGATAAACGATACATGTAAATGAATATAAACAATTTTAATAGATTATCAACCGCAGTAAACGCTTAACAAATGAAGTATTCATTGAAGATTTCAAAGTTGAAAAACGTTGAATTAAAGCACAGTATTCTAAAAGAGAATATCAGTCAAGGAATCTAAAAAAAGTTAATTTCTTATGACAGACAGAGTGGTGCGTCCAAGTTATTAGTAATACTACAAATGATAATATAAAAGGAATCTTAATTATGCCATGTAATGTTCAAACATTCAAGAAGTGTTGAGTTAATTAGGCAAATCAAAAGATGAATAAAGAAACATCAAATTATTCTTATTATTTTAAAAGCCTTAAACAGTCTCCCCATTTTGCTGAGATTGAAGATGATATATTACATGAGATCTTGGAAATGTTTCATAGTAAAACATATCTGAAAGATAGTTTCCCATTTACATC
>JAUVAS010000083.1 GCA_030591585.1 Flavobacterium sp.
AATTTATTTTCTGAAGTTCTTCCAAAAAGATAACCGTATAAAACAAATCAAGATTTAAACCTCCATATTCTTCAGGAGAATTTAAACCGAAGAAACCCATCTCGCCCATTTTTGTCCAAATGAAACGCTCAACTGTTCCTGTTTTTTCCCATTTATCTATATGTGGCACCACTTCTTTTTGTAAAAAATCTTGTAAACTTTTTCTAAAAAGTTCATGCTCTTCTGTAAAATACATTTTATCCATAGTTATTTATATGATTATTACCTTTGGTAAAACAAGATTGTTTAAGGTAATTATTCAAGAATCAAATATAGTTGAATTCCCCTTAACTTTCTTTGGGTCATTCCTTCTATTTTTTCAAGTTCTGAAAAGTCATCAACACGTTCTCTTAGAATTCTATACTCCCATATTCTCTTTGCCAAATCAAAAGAAATACCAGGAATGGTAGCTACATCTGAAGCAGAAATAGTATTAAGGTTCATTTTAATAATTTCTTTTGGAGTTTTTACTGTAAACTCATTTAAGGCTCGTTGTACAACTTGATATTCCAATCCGTACACATCATTTAATTGCGAATCTGCTGTAAAGCCACCTAATTTTTCCCGGTAAGAAATAATGCGTTTGCTTAAAGCGGGGCCAATTCCACTTACTTTTTGCAGTTGTTCTTGAGTCGCTTTATTAAGATCAACCTTTTTTACATAGGTCTTTTCTTTATAACCATTATTTCTGAATTTCTTCTTAGGTTTCGGGTTAGTAACCCATTCTGGAAATTTAAAAAATGGACTAATTTTGTTCAGAAGTGAATCGGATACTTTAGTTACTTTTTGAAAATCTTTAATTGAGTTTACCCATTTGTCTTGATTCCTATAGTTATGTAACCGATCAATTTCTTCTGGTGACATTCCTAAAGTATAGCCTTTATAATCTGTGATAAAATTTGGGTTAAAGGGATAAATCTTTGGTTTACTAGAGGCTATTTTAAGTTGCCGTAAGGAGTCTAATTCTTTTTGAATGGAAATAATTTCTGGAGAAGAAGTATCGAGAAGGTCTTCTTCAGAAAAGTCTATAAAACAAAAGACACCAAGTAACCCAATAATCAATAAAATCAACAACAAAATCCCATTTCGTTGTTGACTGTTAAACACGAAATGGGATTTAAAATTTTCCATCAGAATATAGTTATCTTATTATTCTGGGGAGAATTTGTTTTATTTATTTAATAAATGTTTCTTAGGCTTTTACTGCTTTAATTGCCTCTAAATATCGTTTAAGTTGTTTCTTCACTACTGGGAACAAGAAGTATAATCCAATCATATTAGGAAATACCATTGCAAAAATCATAGCATCAGAGAAGTCCCAAATTGATTGCATACTTGCTGCTGCACCAATTACAACAAAGATTAAAAATAACATTTTATACGTTAAATCTGCTGCTTTTCCTTTTCCGAATAGAAATTTCCAAGATTGTAGTCCATAATAAGACCAAGAAATCATTGTTGAAACTGCGAATAAAACTACTGCTACCGTTAAGAACACATCAGAATAAGGTATGTATTGTGCAAATGCTTTTGAGGTAATCCCTGCACCTTCATAAGAAACTCCATCAATCATTACAGATCCTGCTCCTCCATATTCAAAAGCACCTCCAAAATTAAAAATGATAATTACTAAGGCCGTCATGGTACAAATTACAACCGTATCAATAAATGGTTCTAATAACGCAACTAACCCTTCAGATGCTGAGTATTTTGTTTTCACAGCTGAATGCGCAATAGAAGCTGATCCTGCCCCTGCTTCATTTGAGAAAGCAGCTCTTTTAAATCCAACTAATAAAACTCCAATAAAACTTCCAACTCCAATTGCTGTAGGATTAAAAGCTTCCGTTATTATTAAACTTATTGCATCATCAATCAATGTAAAATTAGTTAATATAATATATAAACAAGCTACTAAATAAAGTACTGCCATAAAAGGAACCACTTTTTCTGTAACAGATGCTATCCTTTTGATTCCTCCAATAATTATAATTCCAACTAAAATAGCTAAAACAATACCAATTATTGCTCCTGCATTAGAACCTTCAAGTCCTAATAAATCTTTAATTACAATAGTTGCTTGATTTGATTGTGCTGCATTTCCTCCTCCAAAAGAACCTCCAATACAAAAGATGGCAAAGAGAACTGCTGCTATTTTACCTAGCACTTTAAACCCTTTGTCCTTTAGTCCTTTACTTATATAATACATAGGACCTCCATGTATAGTTCCGTCTTCATCAACATCTCTATATTCCACACCTAAGGTACATTCTACAAATTTTGTTGACATCCCTAATAAGCCACAAATAATCATCCAAAATGTTGCTCCAGGACCACCAAGTGCAATGGCTAAAGCCACACCAGCAATATTACCATTCCCAACAGTTCCTGAAACCGCGGTAGCTAATGCTTGAAAATGTGTTACTTCTCCATCTCTACTTTCATCTTCAATAGTGTCTACTATATCTCCATCTATTGATAAAGCAGGATCTCCAGATTCATGATGATCTACAGCATCATATTTTCCTCTAACAATATTTATAGAGGTGAAAAAATATCTGAAATTAGGAAAACCAAAATATAGCGTAAAAAATAATGCACTACCAACTAATAGAATTAAAACGAAAGGCACTCCGAATACAGGAAAAAATACAACTCCAGAAATTGCATCTGAAAAAGGTTTAAAGGCTTCATCTATTTGTTGATCTAATCCCTTTTCTACTGATTCTTGTGCAAAAGTTAAAAATGGAATAATTAAAGCTAAAAAAGAAAGTAACGGTTTCTTCATAATTGGGTTTTTAGTTAGAATTTTATTTTCGACAAGCAAGAAACTAAAAAAAAACGGGACTTCAAATTATTGCTAGGTAATTTGTGAAATGGTTTTAAACATTATAAAGTTGTTTTAGACTTTCAATCTGGAAAGGCCTACCAATTAATATTAGTTTAGAATCCCGTTTTAATATCAAAGACGGTTCGGGGTTTACAATATATTCTCCTTCGGGAGATTTATATCCTATAATTGAGCAACCCGTTTCTTTACGAAGATCCAAATCTTTAATTACTATTTCTTTTCCTTCTGGGCAAACTTTAGAAAACGGCACTTGTTCTACATTCATACTATCATCGTCACCAGAAACAGATAGGTTGTCTAAAAATTCTATCAAATCTGGGGTTACTACTAACGATGCCATGTGATCTCCACCTATTTTATCTGGCATAATCACATTATTTGCCCCTGCTAATTTTAATTTTTTCAGGGTAGTTTCTTCAGTCGCTCTGCTTATTATTTTTAATTCTTTATTTAGTTGTCTAGCCGACAAAACCACAAATAAGTTATCAGCATCACTTGGCAAAGCACAGATTAAAGTTGTTGCCTTTTCAATTCCAGCTTGTTTTAACACCTCATCTTCATTTGCGTTTCCGTGAATAAACATTATTAAATCGCTAGAATGCTTCTCAACAACATGTTCATCCATTTCAATAACAACAAAAGGTTGTTTATAGGCTAACAATTTGTGTACTGCTTGTTGACCGTTTCTTCCATATCCACAAATAATAATATGGTCATGTATTTTTTTAATTTTTTTCTCCACTCTTTTCTGTCTTAAATTACCAATATTGTTTTTACTTAAAATATATTCTGTTATCACTGTAATCGCATACCCCATTACAAATATACTAGTAAGTATTAATCCTGAGGTAAATAACTTTTCTATAGGATCTAAAGGTCTCACTTCTCTAAACCCAACTGTAGCTATTGTTATCACAGTCATATAAATAGCATCAACCCAAGAATAATGAGAAATTAGTTTATACCCTGAAATACCTATTATAAAAACTAAAAGTAATAGTAATAGTGCCGTAAATATTTTTGTCTGAAATAATTTTCTCATAAATCAAAAACTGAGGATCTTTTAGTATAAAACAAATCTTTTAATCGTAATAAAAATGCTAAGGTTATGTAAAATGCAAAACCAATTCCTACGGTTGCAAACGATAAATAAATAAAAAAGAGGCGAACATTTTTTGCTCTAATCCCCAATCTATCTGCAAAACGAGCGCTTACATAAAACCCATGTTTTTCGAAAAAGTGGCGAATGTTGTATACTAATTGTAACATGATTACAAATTTGATGAAAAATAATGGCAAAAAAAAACCACTTTAAATAAAGTGGTTTTAAATAATTTAATAATTACTTAACCGGAATCTCTTTTAAAATCTCTATTACAAAATTCCAAAATTTCTGAGTAGAAGAAATACTTGCTCTTTCATCTGGAGAGTGTGCTCCTTTAATGGTAGGTCCAAAGGATACCATATCCATTCCTGGGTAATTAGTGCCAAGAATACCACATTCTAATCCTGCGTGACAAGCAGCTACATTCGCTTTTTCACCGTTTAGTTTTTCATACAAACCGTCTAATACTTTTAAAATAGCAGAATCCATATTAGGTGCCCAACCTGGATAATCTCCTGCTAGCTTAACATTAAAGCCTGCTAATTCAAATACCGCTTTTAAAGTATTAACCATATTTTCTTTAGAAGAATCAACCGAAGAACGCGTTAAACATTCAATTGTAATTTTTCCATCTGAAACAGAAATTTTCGCAATATTATTAGAGGTTTCTACCAAGTCATCAATCGCAGGGCTCATTCTAAAAACACCATTATGTGCTCCAAAAACTGCTTTTAAAAATTGAGTTTGAACTTCGTTGTTCATCACTGTTTCTGGAAGTAAATCTTGTTTTACTGTAGTAATAGTAATCTCAGATTCTAAGTGGCTATATTCGGCAATGATTTCAGATTTTATTTTTTCAAAACCGTTTAAAAAACCTTCCTTATTAGCATCTGTTACGACAACAATGGTATTACTTTCTCTTGGGATTGCATTTCGTAAACTTCCGCCTAAAACAGAAGCAACAGAACAATTAGAATTTGTTTCTGTTAAAACACGGTTCATCATTTTATTGGCATTTCCCCAACCTAAATGAATTTCCATCCCACTATGTCCTCCTTTTAATCCTTTTACAGTAATCTTATAGGCTTCAGCATTGATTGGAGTATTTTCTTCGGTATAATTTCTAGTAGCGGTAACATCTACTCCTCCTGCACAACCTACTCCAATTTCATCGTCTTCTTCGGTATCTAAATTTAAAAGAATTTCTCCTTCTAAAATCCCTCCTTTTAAACCAATAGCTCCTGTCATTCCAGTTTCTTCGTCTATGGTAAACAAGGCATCAATAGCAGGGTGAACAATAGAATCACTTTCTAAAATCGCCATAATGGTTGCGACCCCTAATCCATTATCTGCCCCTAAAGTAGTCCCATTAGCACGAACCCACTCACCATCAACATACATTTCTATTCCTTGTGTATCAAAATCGAAATTAGTATCGTTATTTTTTTGATGTACCATATCTAAATGTGACTGCAATACAATTCCCTTTCGGTTTTCCATTCCAGGAGTTGCAGGCTTTCTAATAATAACATTACGGATATCATCTTCAAAAGTTTCTAGTCCTAAGTTCTTTCCGAAGTCTTTCATAAACTCAATCACACGATCTTCCTTCTTAGAGCCACGAGGCACTGCATTTAAATCGGCAAAATTATTCCAAAGCCTTTGGGGTTTCAGGTTTCTTATGGCTTCATTCATATTTTATATTCTTTAATTACTATTGATTATTCTTTATTAATTTCCGAAGAAAATTGTTTTTTTCAACTAATTGCAAAGTTATAACAATCCTCTTGCAAGTAAAAACTATAAAAAGATTTCTTTGTATGTTTGAACAATGCAAAAAAGAACCAAACTTATTTTAGCGGCATTACTTCCTATCCAGTTATTATTATTGCAGGTCTTAAGGTTTTTTCCAGCCTTTATCGAAAAATACTATAGCAACGGGTTGTTTCCATTACTTTCTAAAATAGCTCGTTATTTATTTGGTTGGATTCCTTTTTCAATGGGCGATATTTTTTATTTACTCATTGCGATTCTTGCTATCAGGTGGGTCTATAAAAATTTATGGCGTATCCGTACAGATTTGATGATGTTTTCTGTAGATATTGCTGCAACGCTTTCTATTGTATATTTTACTTTTAATATACTTTGGGGGTTTAATTATTACCGAGTTCCTTTACACCAATCGCTAGGTTTAAAAACCAATTATACTACCGAACAGCTAATTTCAACCACCAAAAGATTGATTGAAAAATCTAACGAAATGCATCGCCAACTAGGTTATGCTGATAGTGTGAAAATTGAATTACCCTATACGCACAAAGAAATTTTCGATTCTTCAATTAACGGGTATCAAAACCTTTCTAAAATTCATCCAAGCCTTAGTTATTCTCCAATTAGCCTTAAGAAAAGTACGTGGAGTCTTTTATTAACTTATATGGGCTATAGCGGATATTACAATCCTTTTTCGGGAGAAGCTCAGGTAAATGATAAAATTAAAACCTATACATTTTCGGTGGTTAGCTGCCACGAACAGGCGCATCAATTAGGGTATGCAGCAGAAAACGAAGCCAACTTTATAGCGGCTTTGGCTACGATTAACAATGACGACCCATATATACAATATACAGGTTATATTTTTTCACTTAGATATTGTGTGAATGAAATTGCCCGAAGAGATATAGACACTTACCACGAGCTATTAGAAACCATCAACCCCGGGATTTTAAAAAGTTATAAGGAAATGAGAGATTTCTGGAAAAGCTATAAAAATCCGTTTGAAGTTATATCAAAAGCTTTTTGGAATCAATTTCTGAAAGCTAACAATCAATCTAAAGGAATTAACAGCTATAGTTATATGGTGGCTTTGGTGGTTAATTATTATGAGGACAAACCTTTTTAAAAAGGGTTTGTGTTAAAAACCTAATATTTTTATTTTATTCATTCTGTATTTGTATTTTTAGTGATTATTACTAATACTCCCTTCCTAATGAAATATTTTTTTATTCTATGCTTATTTTTTATAAGCAGTTCTTTCGTAAATGCTCAAGATTATTTTCCGAAAAATAATGGACTCAAAACAGAAAATAATAATTACACAGCATTTACGAATGCCACTATTTTTGTAACGCCTTCTGAAATTATTAAGAAAGGAACACTACTCATTCAAAAGGAAAAAATAGTTTCTGTTGGTAAATCTGTTTCTATTCCAGAAAATACGATTGTAATAGATTTAGAAGGAATGTACATTTACCCTTCCTTTATTGATTGTTATTCAGGGTTTGGAGTAGCAACTCCCAAAAAGGTAAAAAGCACCGGAAGAGGATCACAATACGAAACCAAACGTGACGGATTTTATTGGAACGATCATATCATGCCTGAGAACAATGCTATAGATAAGTTTGAGTATAAAAGTAAAAAAGCAGAAGCTCTCCGAGAGGCTGGTTTTGGAGTGATAAATTCTCATATTATGGATGGAATCGCTCGTGGAACTGGTGTTTTAGTTGCGTTAAATGACGATGGAAATAATTCAGAACGAATCATCAACAATACCTCAGGTCAGTATTTTTCATTTAAAAAATCTGTAGCTAGCAAGCAGTCCTACCCTACTTCCTTAATGGGTTCTATTGCTCTTTTAAAACAATTACAATACGATGCAGAATGGTATTCAAAAGGAAACTCAACTACTAAGGATCTTTCGCTTGAAGCCTTATTAGACAATAAAAATCTTACTTCTTTTATGGAAGCTGGAAATAAAGGAAACGATATTAGATCAGATAAAATTAGCGATCTTTTTAACCTCAACTACATCATCGTGGGAGGTGGTGATGAATACGAATCTATCGAGAATATTAAAGCAACCAACGCACAATATATTATCCCTATTAATTTTCCAGATGCCTTTGATGTAACAGATCCTTATGCTACTAAGTACATTACTATCGAAGAAATGAGAGAATGGAATCAGGCGCCTACAAATCCAATGGTTTTGGCTGAAAACGATGTTGTTTTTGCATTGACTACTTATAAACTAGAGAAACCATCTGAATTTAAAGGTAAGTTGGCAAAAGCCTTTAAATATGGTTTCGACAAGACAAAAGCATTAGAAACTTTGACTACCATTCCTGCTAAAATGCTTGGAGAAAGTGATAAAATTGGTTCATTAAAGTCTGGCAGTTATGCTAATTTTTTAATCACTTCAGGGGAAATTTTTGAAGAAGAAACCATCCTCTATGAAAATTGGGTTCAGGGGTCAAAAAATGTAATCAATACTAAAGATCAAAAAGATATAAAAGGAACATATTCATTTTCAGCTGGAAGGAAATCTTACGACTTAATTATTTCGGGTAAACCATCAAAACTTAAGTCTGAAGTAAAAATTGATACGATCAAATTTCCTTCCAAATTAATTTATAAAGAAAATTGGATGACTCTTTCTTTTACAGACGACGAAACAAAAGAAGTATATCGATCTACAGCAATCATTTTAAAAGAAGGTACAACCATTTCAGGGAAATTAGTGTTACCCAACGGATTGGAAAGTTCATTTATAGCAACAAGAAAAATCTCAACTGAAAATGAGGAAGATCCTAAAGAAGAAGGTGTTGACGAAATGCCAGAAATCCTACCAATGACATATCCTAATGTAGGTTATGGGTATTCTGAAATTCCAAAACAGGAAAAAATACTTTTTAAAAATGCCACCGTTTGGACGGGTGAAGAAGAAGGGATTTTAACAGAAACAGATGTACTTATTAAGAATGGAAAAATAGAAAAAATTGGTAAGAATTTAAAAGCTGGTGGAGCGCAAGTTGTGGATGCCACCGGAAAACATTTAACTGCTGGAATTGTAGATGAACATTCGCATATCGCACTATTTTCAGTCAACGAAGCAGGACAAAATTCTACTGCTGAAGTTTCTATGGCAGATGTTCTAAACCCTGAAGACATAAACCTTTATAGGAATCTTGCTGGAGGAGTTACGACCATCCAATTATTACACGGTTCTGCGAATCCAATTGGTGGTCGATCGGCAATTATAAAACCAAAATGGGGAGCAGATGCAGATGGATTGCTATATGATAGTGCTCCGAAATTCATAAAATTTGCGTTAGGTGAAAACGTAAAACAGTCTAACTGGCAAAGTTTTAGCAGGTTTCCACAAACCAGAATGGGAGTGGAACAATTGTATGTAAATTACTTTACTCGTGCTCAAGAATATGAAGCCAAAAAGAAAAGCGGGCAAGCCTATCGTTATGATGAGGA
>JAUVAS010000113.1 GCA_030591585.1 Flavobacterium sp.
AAAAACTCCTACTTTTCAGCAGGAGTTAAATTTTATTTAGATTGGATTAATAATTCCACATATCTAATTCTCTATCTCTAATATTTTCTTTCAATTTATCAGATTCTAATACTTGAAAAAGTGAGTTCCCTTTAATATATTCAGCTACATCACGGTTACCATAAATATTTTCTTCTCGATAAATTATTGCATTAAACCTTCTTGCATTCAACAGATGATCAAAAGACAATGGATATGCTGAGTTTTTTTGATTAAACACTTTCATATCATGAGTAGTATATCTTGCACCTGGATACCAAACCCAAAATAATTCAACCAACTCATCATCACCTCCGTCATTATCAATAAAATTAACATCTGGTGCTATTGGTGCAATACCTAATAACCTGTATTTAAGTTCTCCTTGTCGTTTGTCAAAATACCAAACTCCTTTTACTCTAAAACCAGCAATATCGCCAGAACTAAGATCTCTTCTATCAATATATTCATCGCTTAAAATTTCTCCAGCATTTAATCTTTCAAAACCAGCATCAGAAGTATCGATTCTAGACAAACGTCCTTGAATATCTTTCATTGTAAGTTTATCTTCAAAATAAGAATCATCATATATATCGATAATTTCTCCATTTTTAATACCTCTCAATAAAGTATCAAATAAAGAACGTCTATTTGAACTTATGTTTGCTGTATCAACAGGGTAATAATATGGCATGTTAATTTTTTCATTCAAATCTACATATTCCCAAACCACTTTTGACCATAAGATATCTCTATCATCAATATATCCATATTCTAATGGTCTATCATTATCTGCCGCTAATTGCTCAGGTGTTTTCATTCCAACTTGTTCTGGAATCTTTGCATTAAGCAAATTGGCTTGTGCATTTACATATCCTATAGATAGTAAAGCAATGACCGCTATTGTTAAACTTTTCATTTTCATCTGGTTTATTTTTTAATTATACATTTATGTCAGATGTAACAATTACTAAAAACCTTATCATTAAAATTTTTAGTAATCGTTTCATAATTTATTAATTTGTTATTTCAACATTTACAGGTGATGCATTTTTAAGATAGTAACCTGAGTTACCAACTAATTTTTGTTTTACATCAAATATAATAACTGCATCTCCTCTTCGTGCTTTGTTTAAAACTCTTATCGCTGCAGCATCAAACTTATTTCCTTTTACTTTTACCGTTGGTTGCCCTGGTATTTTTACACTAAACCCTGTTGTTTTAATTTTTAAGTCAAAAACAAAATCTGGTAATAATGAACTTATAGTTGCTTTTTGTAAAGTGCTTTTTGGCATTTTAATCATACCATGCTCGCCTCTTACTGCAGCAACTGGTGCAGGAATATCTTTAATTCTAAATATTTGGCTAGAACTAATTGGTGTTCCATCAGGTAATTTAGCATTTACAACAATTTTAACTTCTCTACCTTTACCTGGGCTCATCATATATTTACCAATACCTTTGGATTTTTTCAATCCTGGAGCACTAGCTCTAACAGCATTATCAGCCACACCTGGTACAGAAATAGTCATTGGGTTTTGAACACCACGGTAAACTACATTCATTTTGTCAGCAGAAATTACTGCCGCATTAGGTTTAGCAACTACTGCATATGTAGTTTCAATTGGAATTTCAACTGGCTCACCATTTTCCATAAAAATGAATTTACCTTTAATTGGGTTTTCACCAACATTACCTGCCGGAAAATCTAATATGGCTCCCCCATCTTTAATATTGGTAATTTCTCTACCATTAATTATTACTTTGGTTGGTACCAATTTATCATCATATCTACCCAAAACAATTTTACCTTGAAAATTCTCACCTTGTAAAGTTGCTGGAGTATTTGGTATTAGTATAGCGTTATAATTCCTCATCGAAACATCGCTTTCTAACTGACCTTGAATCATTGCTGATAACATTTCAGTTTCAGATGTTTTGATATCTGCTTGAATAACTGATAAGTTAGTTACAGTTGATATTAATGGAAATCCTTCATATCTGTTTCTCAACCAAGGTTGGATTCCTTTCTTTCCAATTTCTTGATCTGAAGTGTCAAATCTTTCATTTACATTAGTAACAATTCCTTTAAATTCTTTTCCTAATACTTTACTATAAGCATCTCTTAATTTTGCTATATTTGCTAAAAACTCATCTCCTTTTTTAGAATTTTTATCTCCTGCAAAGAAATATGAATCTCCTTTATCTGTACCATCCATCGATTCATAATCAGATTTATCTTCGACTTCAATGGTAAGTTCTGTTTTCATACTTTCTATATAAGCATAAACTTCATCAGAAGCTTTTTTAATTTCTTGTGCTTGCTTATTTTTAGATGAAAATTTTTCCGGTTGTTCAACCGCTTTTAATTTCAAATTAGAATAGGTCGCTTCAGTCTTAGTAACGTTCTTACTATTCGTTTCCGTGATTTTTTTATTCATAAATCCGAAAGCTGATAGCACCTGTTTAGACATGTTCATTGCTAACATCGCAATAAATACCAAGTACATTAAATTAATCATCTTCTGCCTTGGTGACATTTTTCCTCCTGCCATATTAATTAGTTTTTTTAGGGTTAATAATTGATTTGTTAAATTAACAACTAAT
>JAUVAS010000101.1 GCA_030591585.1 Flavobacterium sp.
TAATGATGGTACCTACAAGCCCTGCATTACCAACAACCCAGCCCATTCTCATATACATGATCACACCGAGTATGGTTAGTATTGAGGGTGTAAATACACCTGCAAATGCGCCAAATTTCTTTTGTCCTGCCATAGATTTATTATTTATTGCTATTCAATAATGTATTGAACAAAGATAACCTAAAAATTTATTTGGGTTAAATTAAAATATTTTCTGATTTTTAATGAGGAAAGGAAGTAATTTTGTTTATCGTTTCAGCGATGTGTAGTTTTGGCATTTTAGAAATGTAATCTTACTAAGAATGTGAATTTCTAATTTTAATAAACTTAATACAATTATTGGTTTTAAAATTGAATTTTACAAAATGAGAGAATAATTAGGACGAAATTAAAAAGTAAACAAATGAAATATTCCGAATATAATCCAAGTAAAATTGAAGAGATTAATCATCTTTTTATTAAAACATTTTCAGATTCAGAAGGCGAATCGGAAGGTTTGGTGATTGGAGAATTAACTAATAATTTCATGACAAGTACTGATGTGAATGATTTTTGTTGTTTTGTAGCCACTAATAATAATGAAATTATTGGAGGTGTCTTTTTTTCAAGGTTGACTTTTGAAAGTGGTGTAAAGGCATATATTTTATCTCCAATGGCAATATTAACAGAGTACCAAGGGAAAGGAATTGGTCAGAAGTTAATCAGCTTCGGCCTTAATGCCCTGAAAAAGAATGGAGTAGAATTAGCTGTCACTTACGGAGACCCTAATTTTTATTCAAAAGTTGGGTTTAGTGTTATTTCTGAAGAAATTGTAAAAGCCCCATTGAAATTATCATACCCAGAAGGGTGGCTTGGACAATCATTAGTTAGTGACAGAATCGACCCAATTACAGATAAATCGTATTGTGTAGAAGCGCTTAATAAACCTGATTTATGGTAAGGGCTTAGATATTACTTATTTTTTCTCTTGTGATTTTTGTAAAACGATTTATTTATCTTTTTCCGATTTCAACTGCATACCTATTTCAGGAATGGACATTCTATTTGGTAATATACAACGTCTAAATATAGCTTCGTTTTAATAATTCCTATCGTAGGATAGACAAAGTACGCATGAAAAAACGATTAAATCAAGCATGTTTTTTGAACTAACCATCATTAAAAAATATTTAATAAAATCTATTTCAATTCAAAAGGAAAATTTACATTTGTAGCTTCAATTTTAAAGTAGTTTATTTTGAAAAAGACAACTTCAAAAAATGTACTGATTGATGCTTCTAAAATTATGACAGAAGCTCTTGTGCAATCTGGTGCAGATGTGTTTGTAGGTTACCCTATTACACCTTCCAATGCTTTTTATTCAAATGCCAAAGTTCGTTTTCGAGAATTTTTAGCCGGTCCTGATGAAATATCCGTGCTACAATGGATGGCGGGTTATGCTGCTGCCGGAAAAATTCCGGTTACTGCAACTTCGTTTCCAGGCTTAGCATTGATGACCGAAACGCTAAATATGGCGTTTATGATGGAATTGCCAATGGTTATAGTATTGGTTCAACGCTTAGGTCCAAGTACTGGTTCAGCAACAACAGGAGCACAAGGTGATTTAAAATTCTTAGAAGGGGTGATATCCGGGGGCTTTTCGCTGCCGATTTTTTCTCCATCAAATTTTAAAGATGCCTGGACTTTATCTAACGAAGCTGTAAAAACAGCGGTAAAATTTCGAACACCTGTTGTTATATTAACTTCCAAAGAGATGGTAATGACTCAAAAGAGTTTCGATATTAATTCTTTAGAACCATTGGAAAAAGCAGATAAAACTCCAAAAGCTTTTGATCCACCCTATGAACCCTACAAAGCGGGAGAAGACATGGTGCCAACATTTTATCCATTAGGAAATAAAAAGTATCAAGTACGCTTCAATTCTTCGACCCATGCTGCCGATGGTTTAATTCACAAAGGATCACCAGAAAGTATGCGAAATACCATACGACTTCGTGACAAATTGGTCCAAAGAGTAGACGAATTTTCTTATTATGAATTAGATGCTGAGGATGGGGCTAAAGATTTGGTTGTCTCTTGGGGTATAACTGCTGATACAACTCGTGATGCTGTGGCAAACCTAAGAGAATCTGGTAAAAAAGTGTCTTTATTAATAGTAAAAACCTTACTACCGGTACCGCAGGTGATTTATGATATTATAGACTCTTATGATATGGTCATATTTGCAGAAGAAAATTTAACTGGACAATACAAACAGCTATTGGTAGGAAAACGTACTTCTTCAAAATATAAAATGGTCAATAAATTTGGAAGTATGATAAACCCTTCCGAAATTGAGGAGATGGTTAAGTCCTAAAACGAATAGTAAACAATTTTTTAAGCTTGGCGTCCCTTGCCTGCCGGCAGGCAAGTCGGCGTCTTAGCGGTAAAGTAGATAAAAATGGAAGCAGAAAAAATATTAACAAAAGTAAAGATGCCATTTTGTCCCGGTTGTGGACATATTGTAAATACAAGAAGTATTACAAAGGCATTAGAAGATCTGGGTTATGGCACCAAAGATGTGGCAATGGTCAGTGATATTGGCTGTTCAGGATTAGTAGATCCATTGTTCGCATCACATACAATTCATGGTTTGCATGGACGTTCCCCTGCTTTGGGTGTTGGAGTATCTCTAGGCTTGAATAATCGTAAGAAAAAAGTTATTGTTATACAAGGTGATGGCGGTGCTACTATAGGCTTACAACATATTTTGGAAGCCTCGCGTCGAAATATCGATATGACCTTGGTTGTTTTTAATAATTTGCTTTTTGGAATGACAGGAGGTCAAGTGAGTGGTTTATCTACCAATCATTTTAAAGATTACAAACAAAGTGCTGATAATGCTGAACCTTACGACATTGTCAGTCTAGCCCATACAGCCGGTGCCGCATTTAGCATTCGTGTCAATGACATGAAAAAGTTTAATGAGGTGTTGAAAGAAGCCATTGCTACTCCCGGATTTTCATTGGTAGAAATGACAAGTTTATGTACTTCATATAGTATGAAGAAGATGTCAGAGTTTCAATACTTTACCGTTGATGAGGAAAGATTAGTAAATGACAGACCTATAGGATACACACGAGTTAGAAGAAAAAAATCATTGTTTACTAATCTAAAAGCTCTCAAAACAAAATTTTCTTCAAATTATAAGAATAGAGTAGGAGTGGTGATTGCCGGTTCTGCTGGTGGCGGCGTACAGTCAGCGGCTCAAATGTTAGCACAAGCGGGTATGTTAGCTGGTTTACACGTTTCTATGAAAGGGGAGTATCCAATAACTGTTGGAACGGGTTTTTCGGTAGCAGAAGTTATTTTATCTAGAGAGCCTATACATTATACTGGTCTAGAAAAACCAAGTGTTATGCTAATTGTAACTGATGATGGGTGGAATAAAGTAAAAAATCGTATTGCCCCAAAATCGAAAGTGTATGTGGATGATAAAATTGAAAAGAATGGGAAGTATACCAAAAAACAATTTTTTAAAGTAGCTGGTAAAAAAGGAGCTGCTTTAAGTGCGGTCTCACATTGGATAAAAGAATCTGATATATTTCCAATTGAAGCTTTATTAAAAGTGGTTGAGAATCACAAATACGCTGCGTCTTTGCAAGAGGCGATCAATAGTGCAGATAAATTGTAGGTTGTTATTCTGAATAGGGCAAAGCGTTAGGAAATAGCCTAGTAGGCTATTTTAGCGAATGAGCCAGACTGCCGCGAGGGAAATAATGAAGTGAAGAATCGTTTAAATAATCAAAAGATTCTTCGTACCTCAGAATGACATTATTTCTTGGCGTGTCTTAACGCCTTAGCGGTGAAGCTATTTCGTTACCACCAAAGTATCCAACTCCAAGCGTGTTTTTAGCCAAAGCTGAAGCTTTTCGTATTGTTCATTAGTTCTAGGAACAGAGTCATACCATTTTGTGCTAAAAACCACAAGAGTATCTAAACTTTTGAAATCAGTAGTTACTTTTTTCGCATAGCTGATAGATTTTAACCCATTGTAGTTAATTTTTGCTTCCTGACTTATTTGCAGAAAGGGAAGTTCATTCAGTCGTTTTTTAAGATCAGCAATTAGTAAGTCTTTATCTTTTATGGTAGCGTCCCGATTATTTATAAACTTAAGTTGATCTGCATAGGTAGCACGAAGTTGTTTAACTTCTTCTATCATCTTAGAATCATCTTTTCCTTGGTGAATAAGTAGTTTAGTTTCAGGTAATCCTAATTCAACTAGTTTTTCTTTCCAAATATTTTGTTCTTCAGGGGTTACACTTTTGCCAAAAACGGTCACTGTAATAATCCTATCATTGTAGTTAAAGTCATCAATATCTTTATCTATAATACTAAAACCTTCACTCTTTAAATGTTCTACAAAAGTATTTGCTTTTTGAGTAAATTTCTTTTCTTGAATCAATCCATAGAATGTGTAAACACTACCTAATAATACTAGTAAAGCAACAGAAGTTGTGACACGTGCTATTGATTTTTTACGTTGTAAATTAATGTATTTAACACTAGGAAAACGCAAGAATTTTAAAATAACAAAAGTGGTTAGAGCTATAAAAGTAGAATTAATAATAAACAAAAACATAGCCCCAAGAAAGTAGTTTAATTCTCCTACCGCTAAACCGTACCCTGCTGTACATATAGGTGGCATTAAAGCGGTTGCGATTGCTACACCAGCGATAGTATTCGTCATTTCTTTTCGACGACTTAAAGAAACAATCAAGGCCAATCCGCCACCAATTGCAATTAGTACATCACGTAAATCAGGTTTTGTTCGTGCGATTATTTCAGGTGTTGCTTCTTGAAATAAAGGAATACTAAAAAATAAAAAGGAAGTGATTAAACTAATCGCCATCATAGCTCCAAAATTTACTAGAGCGTGTTTGAGTGTTTCAATATCATTAATTGCAATCGACATTCCAATTCCTAAAATTGGCCCCATAAGTGGTGCTATAAGCATGGCACCAATAACTACGGCAGGCGAACTTACATTTAAACCAATTGAGGCAATAAGAATCGAAAAAATAAGAATCCATGCGGTGTGTCCTCTTATTGAAATACCATCTTTTATATCTTGAATGGTACCCGCTTTACTTGTCCCTTTTTTAATGTCGAATAGTTTTGATAAATACTCTTTGATATTAAGTTTGGGTTCTTGTGCTGCGTTTTCTTGTTCTTTTGTATTTTTAGTAAGCATATTAATACTTTGTTTCTTTTCTTAATTATTTTTTGATTTTTATTTGAGTTATTTTCCATCCAAGCCAAGCCATAGGGATATATGCTCCTGCTAGATCTAATACTATAAACCAAGTTGGACTAGGTAACATTAATACATTAGCAATACCTCCAATCAAGAAGAAAATTCCAATACCTAAGGCAAATTTTATTTTATGATTTGTCGCAATTAGGGAAGTTATAAAAGCTCCAACCAATGTTCCTAAAGCATGTGCTAAAAA
>JAUVAS010000088.1 GCA_030591585.1 Flavobacterium sp.
TTAAGAAAATGTTCAAAGCTTCCCTTCCCATAAATAGCATCATAATTTTTAGGGAAATCTCCTGTTTTTCCTAACCAGCTAGAATTTTCATAAAATGAAACAACTGCTAAATCTTTTCCGTCTTTATAATCTGGAAATTCACTATAGTAGACTCCAAAAGAGTTGTCAGGGTATTTTTCGTTAAATACTCTTTTAATTTTTTTCATTAATTCTAATACTTCAGCCTTTTTAAAGCGTTTTACATCATACATGTCAAGCATTATGTTTTTAATTGTAAAGTCTGTTGGGAAATTTGACAATTCTGGATAAAATCTCCAATATATTTGAGTGCCTCCTGCAATAGTATAAGGTTCTATGTTTTTGTTCCAATCTTCATCATGCCCTTCTTGTTGGGGTCTATCATCAAAAGCACTCCAAGGAATAGGACCCATTACCCACATATATTTTCCATAATCTACCCCATTACTTATTTGATAAATACGCGACCCAAACATGCCGTCTGTATGGTATTTATTGTTGTGGTTTGCAACACCAGCCTCAAATTCAGTAATGTATTTAGGATTAGCAGTCATCATACCGTATTCAAAAACTGCGTATTCTTTGTTGTTTTGAGATATTACCAAAAAAGGAATTAGTAACATCCAATAAAAAAATGATTTCATAATTTTTATATTAAATGTTTGTCTTTTTAAAGGTACGAAATAAATATTAGGTAGGTTAAACTATAGATAACTAATCTAGTAATAAAACAGAGCTTTAGAAGGAGTATTTTAATGTAATTTAAAAATGTTTACTCTTTATTGGTGATATTTCTATTCTTATAATAGCTCACTAAAAAAAGGACTCCTACAATAAAAAAAGGAATCGTAATAACCATTATAATACCTAGGCTCATCCAAAAGGATTCATTCATATTGTAATTCATTTTAAAAATGAAGGGACTCAAACCTAAACCAAGTATCATAAAAATAATACCACCTATTAGTTCTTTTTTCCAAGAAAAAATAAGTAAATACAATAATACAAATGATGGAATAAGGTGCTTGATAAAATCACCTAATTGTTCAGTAAAACTTTCTTCTGATGAAAAAGAATCTAAAGCAAACATACTAATAAAGAGTATGGCAAGAATACAGAGTATTCGTGGTAACCAATAAAAAAACGTGTGAGAAGCTTTCATTATTATTTGCGTTTTTATTAGTGTTACTAATATACAAATAACCAATTGAAAAACAAAGGATTGAAGAGTGTTTATTTTATTATAGCAGCACCCCAATAATTAAAGCTTGCGGGTTTCCAACCAGGAATATACATAGCATCAATTTTTTTAATTTGAAATCCGTTGCCTTCAATTAACTTTGGAATATCCTTATTTAGATTACAACCTCCACCTACCATTTTCCATAGAGGATTGATTCTGTTTTGCCATTTTTGGATTGCTATATCGGGAGCTTTTCCGTGTTCGCAGAATAATAATTTTCCGTTGGGTTTTAAGACTCTTCTTATTTCGGCTAACGATTTATAAGTATCTTGAATAGTACAAAGGGTATATGTTAAAACAACCGTATCAAAACTATTGTTTTTAGCAGGAATGTTTTCAGCAAAGGCTTGTTGAAACTCAAACTCAAAAGGTAATTCTTGAAGGTTAACGATATTTTTATTCCAAGTTTCTAAAGAAGGTTCTATTGCGGTTAAATGGTTAACTTTATCTTTAGAATAGAAGGGTAAATTTAAGCCAGAACCAATACCAATTTCAAGTATATTTCCTTCAGCAAAAGGCACTATCTTTTTTCTTTGATAGGCCATAGGTTTTTGTTTGCAAGCCCAATTAACCGCTGTTGGAAGAATATATTTGTCGTAAAGATTCATAAGATTAATACATCAAATGTATTTTTTCTTTTTTATTCCATTTAGATTGGTAGTCGTGATCAACAAAATAAATTTTTAAGTCGGCTTGATAGTCATGGTCTGTAAAATATACTTTTTTATCGGCCTGATAATCGTGGTCTGTAAAATACCATTTTCCTTCATTTCCTTTAGCTTGATAATCGTGATCTGTTTTGTAAACTAATAAATCTGCTTGGTAATCGTGATTTGTTACATACACTTTTACATCTGCTTGGTAGTCGTGTTCTACAGAATACACTTTTTGTGCAACAGCAGTAATTGATAGGAGGAGGAAAGTGAATAGCGATAAAATTACTTTCATTTTTTTCTAATTTATTGTTTTGGATATTCAAGCATTACTTTTCTTAAGATTACTTCTGCCTCTTCATTAAAGTCATCATCTAAGTATTTATCTGCAACTTTTTCTAATACTTCTATTCCAATATCAACACTATTGCACCAATTCATTATTTCAATATCATAGGGTTGTTTTCTTCCTAGAAGGATTCGTGGTTTATTATCAATAAGTAAGCCAATGACACCTAATAAGACATAATCTTCGGTCTCGTGTTTCTTTAGTTCAAGAATATCAACTTCAGATAGTTTAGTTTTATTTTGATATATTTTCTTTAATAAAGTTATTATTTCTGACTCGTAATTATTTATTAAAATATTTTTAATAATCATAAGTAGTTATAAATTCTCCTTCCACATTATAGATATTCCATGTTCCTGTTTTTTCTCCACTACTATAATTTCCTTCCATCTGTAAACTTCCATTTTCCCGATATTCCTTCCACTTGCCTGTTTTTTCTCCATTGGCATAAAAACCAGATTCTTTTAGGTTTCCATTATCGTAATAGGCTGTATGTTCTTGTATGTCATCAGCTTCTACTTCGCCTTCAACTAATTGTCCATTTTCGTCATAGTTATTCCACACTCCAGTTTGCTCTCCATTAGTAAAATCCCCCTTCATCATTAATTTCCCATTTTCATGATAAAGTTTCCATTTACCTTCTTTTAAACCATCAATATAATTGCCTGTAAGTCCTATATTTCCATTATTATGATAAGTAATCCATTCTCCATTTAATTCATCATCAGTATAGTATTCAATTGTTTTCATAGTGCCGTCTTTATAATAGTTACGCCACTCTCCATTCTTTTTTTCATTAATATACCTTCCAAGTTCTTCTTCTTGCCCGTTTTCATAATAGGATACCCATTCAACAAATTGCCCATCATTTTTTATAACTATTATATTATTTATTTTTCCATTTTCGTGATATTTTTTCCATTCTCCAGAAGGTACTCCATCAATATAATTTGCTGTGCCCATTAATTCTCCACTCTCATAATAATATTTCCATTCACCGTCTTCTTTCCCATCTTTATAGTTCCCTGTTTCTTCTAATTGTCCGTTTTCATAATATTTTTTATGATCTTGAGCGTAAGAATTAAAAATCAAGAAGCTTAATGTTAGTAATAGAATTGTTTTTTTCATTTTATATTTGAGATTATAATTAAGAATATAATAAAAATTAATGATTTCTGAATTAATAAATTATTGAATATTCATTAGATATTCTTGTTCAAAAATAGTGATAAACAGAGGGTAATTATCACCTAGCCTATTATAATCTGCGTGTTCTTGACTTAATCTATGTTTTGTGACTTTTACTGTCAATGTAAACTTTCCTTTTTCTGAAAGAAGGGCTGAAAAATTAAATATTCTTTCTTCGTTAGGAAATAAATTAGTGTCGCTTATTTTTTTAGCTTCAGGATGCCACTCCCAACGCTCCCCAATCCTGTCTGTTTTTTCTGAAATGGTTTCCCTTTTTTCATTTTTCAGAATAAAAGAAATAAGAATGAATCGCTCAGGGTCTCCTGTAGGGATTTTATGTCCAGTTAATTCGTTTTTAACCTTTAAATTGAATGAAAGACGATCGTTTACTGAATAGCTTTTCTCTAATTCTGAAGGGTAAATAACCAAGCCATTCAGTATTTTTGTTTCAAGTGTGTCTACTTTCGGAATTCCAGAACCAGGAAAAAAATGATAATGGCTTAATCGTTTTCCGTACCCCGAAACAATCTCTCTGTTAATGGGCTCCATATGGCAGGTTTTACAATTTTTCTTTCCAAAATAGGGGCTTTCTTTCCATTCATCACCAGTTTCAAAAGAGCAGGCTAAATCTGGTGTAATCACTGCTACCGCATTATGGCAGCTAATACATAATTGTTCAGATAAATGTTGGGTGTCTTTTACCGTTTTATGAATTCCTTTTGAATCTCCTGTTGGACCAATAATGGCTCCGTCTCTAACGTGACAACTTGCACAGTTAATTCCTTCTTGTTGTAATTCTTTATCAAAATAAGGATTCCGTTTTTTTACAGGTTTATAAATATCTCCATCAATCAATCCTTTAATGATGTATTCTTGCTGATTTTGTAAAGGTATATGGCAGTTAATGCACATAAATGGGCTTGATTCCTTTTTTAATTCTGCTTGAAACTGCATATCTGTCCAAGCTTGTGCATGGGTAGAAAGTTTCCATTCGTTATAATGTGTTTGATGGCAAACCCCACATTGTTTTGCGCTTAACGATGCAATCCCTTCTGGTAATTCTTGATTAGGAATGGCAAAATCCCAGCTGTGTTCAAGGGGTTGAATGTTATTATAGTCATCTTTACACTGTATAAAACAAAAAATAATTAGATTTATAAAAATAAATTTGAATATTAATAAAAGCTTGTTTTTCATGTTGTTATCAAAACATATATTTTTTGTTAGGTTTTATTTCAAGGAAAAACGTGTCTAATACAAAAAAGACAGCAAGAGTTAAGCAGTCTTTTTTATATAACGTTATTTAAAATAATTTTTATGCTCCTAGACGGAAAACAAGACCTCCACTAACATGGCCAATAATTGTAGTTCCAGAAATACTTACGCCGCTACCACCAGATCCAACATAAACTCCTCCCCAAGTAACAGGAACCATTAATCCACCTTGTAGATTAATGCCTATTACTTCGCTAAGCATAATATTTACACCACCTTTAAACGAAAAAGCAAATTTTGAGTTATTATCAATGTTATAGTTTACAATATCATAGTTTACATTGTCATTAGATAAAAACACAACTCCTAAAGCTCCACCGAAAAATGGTTTAACCATTCCATCACCAAAATATCTATTAACACCAATCATAACCCAATCAGCATGTATATCTGTTAGTCTGTCTTCAATAGGACTTATATAAACATCTCTAATTACTAATTCACTGCTTTGGTGTATGTAGGATAGTTCAACCATCATATCATCATCTGCTTCAACACCTAACGTAATACCAAATTGATCTCCGCTTTTTATTTTTAAATAATTGTTGATCCCGTAGTTTAATTTAGATCCAAATTGGTATCCGTAAGTTGGAGTTATTTCTATCACCTGTGACCAAGAAGTTGTAAAAGAAAAAAATGCAAAAGCAAAAATTAATAGTAGTTTTGTTTTCATGATGTTGATTTTTTGAATGGAATTATTAATGTTTATGCAAAAATAGGAATAATTATTCAACTCTCTTTAAATCTAAATCCTGAAAATCAAAGCTAAAATATATATTTGGTGAAATACCTTTCATTTTTATACTTTGTGCTTTCCCTTCTTCATCAAGAGCAAACTTTAAATGTGCTTGAACTTGCGTTGGCTATTTTCTGGGCTTATTCTCAATTTTCTTTATAGCCTTTTCAAAGTCACCTTCTTCTATTGTATTCTGCTTATTTTCCTTGAATACCTTGTATTCTCGTTCTGCATTTTCTTTTCCAATTTCGTGAGATATACTACCTGCATTGGTTAGGATCTCTCTATCATTTAACGTTAAAAAACTGTTTAGTTTCTCTATCCAACTATTCATATACATTGGAACTCTACGCATTGCTTGTCCTTGTGCAAAAATTAAGTATTGTTCTACTAAATTATTTAATGCTGAAATTTCGTCTTCTTTTAAGTAGTTTTTAGCAACAGAAACATCTGATTTTCTAATATTTACACCTCTCCAATTGGTTAAACCCATATTTTCTTTAGTGCTATCTGCTCTTTCTGTAATAATTTCAGATGCTGTGTTTCCTGTTATAGCCCAGTGTAATTTATTTTGAACAGTTTTAAAAAATCCGATACTTATGTCTAAAGTTGGGTCATAATCTACGCTTGTTGCATAAATATCCGTTATTTTTCTATAAAAACGCTTTTCAGAAGTACGAATATCTTGTATCCGCTGCGTTAGTTCTTCAAAATAATCGAAAGGTAAATCAGGGTTTTTTAAACGCTCATCATCCAATACAAAACCTTTTACAATGTATTCTCTTAGTTGGCTTGTAGCCCATTGTCTAAACTTGGTTGCAACATTAGACTTTATACGATAACCTACCGAAATAATAGCGTCTAAATTGTAAAATTGACGTTCTCTTTTTACCTCTCTTTTACCTTCTATTTGAACTTGTAAGAAATCCTTACAAGTTGCTTTCTCTTCCAATTCTCCTTCTTCAAAGATGTTTTTTAGATGAATGGTTATGTTTTGTGGCGTAGTTTGAAACAACTCCGCCATTAATTTTTGTGTTAACCAAACAGTTTCATCTTGAAAACGGACATCTAATTTTGTTTCTCCGTCTTCATTTTGATAAATAATTATTTGTGAATTGTTTTCCTGCATAATTATTTAGTTTCTTGGTTAATATAAGTTAATGCTATCTCTTCATTTTCTTCTATGGCTATTTCAACTGCTCGTTTGGCAACTTCTTTTGCGAGTTTTTCCTCACGATTATAGCTGTCAAATCCAATGAAGAGCATTTTTTCTTCTCCGATTGCTCTTTCTAAATCTTGTGTATGATAATAACAATATCCTTTGGTGGTTATTCCAAGTGCTTTTAATTCGTCTATAATTTCTGAACAATCATCTTCTCCATCTTGTCTTGTGTATCCAGCTCTGTGAAGCGATACGATTTTCTCTTTATTCAGTTCGTCAAAGGATTTAACTAATCTTTCGAAATCTGTTGGTTTTTCCCAATTAAGACTTTCGGCTTGGTGTTTTTTTAATCTTATTTCAATTTCATTTTTTAACCAACTTTCGTCAAAGTCATTTTCATCATAAAACATTTCACTGATGCTTTCAAGTAAATCATCTTCATTTTCAAATCCAAAAAGAATATCTTTTTCAAGTTGTTCAATTGCTTCGTCTTTGATTTCTTGATTCATATTTTCGTGAAGTTTCTCGTTTTCGTCATATTGCACCTAACGTTAAGTATATGGTTTTGTGGCGGTTCTGAAACACAAATCTTTCAACTTACACCAATTTATTTTTAATGCTAAAATGCTTATATTTAGCACTTCACCCGCCATAAACTATATATATTGTGTGTGCCTAGCATGGGCATCTTTAATTTATCGAAAGGTAAATAATTAATTTAGAGGGTGCAAGTCCCTTATGTGCAGGAGTTACGTCTTGAAGCATTAGTAAGTCGCAAGGGTGAAAACCGTGAGGTTTTATCTAAAGGCTATTTGCGATTGATTATTGAGCAAATACCACTACAAAACTCGGTACTGACGAACAGGAACCGTATACAGAGGCATAATTACTCGGGTAAGCAACCACATCATTGTAACGCCCAAAAGAATACCAAAAGGGTAACTATGTAGATACGGCAGCGATTGAGTAAAAGAAGATGCCATTACCTGGGGAGGTCTCCAAAGCCACGAGCTGGCATATTGGAGAAGTCAGCAGAAGTCATAGTACCTATAGGAAACGAGTTGAGGAAATACCTCAGATGGTCTCACAAATAGGGAAGGACTGAACGTAATTTTCTTTGAAATTCGCATAGGAGCAACAAGTTGTAGCCTATGCTTAAATTAAAA
>JAUVAS010000055.1 GCA_030591585.1 Flavobacterium sp.
AATTGGTGTTAGGTTTTATGTTGGCAAGTGCAATGTTGAGTATGTGGATTTCAAATACAGCAGCAGTAATGGTGATGATGCCAGTTGGATTATCTGTTTTAGATACAGCAAAAAGAAATGGACTCGCGGGAGATTCATTAAAAAATTTAGGATTAGGAATTATGTTAGGCTTGGCTTATGCTGCTGATATTGGAGGAATGTCAACAGTAATAGGAACACCCCCAAATTTGGTTTTTTTAGAGATGTATACAGAACTGTTCCCGAATCTACCTCCAGTTGGTTTTGTGACATGGATGATTATGGTGATGCCTATTAGCGTAATATTTTTATTTACAGGTTGGTTAGTATTGACCAAATTGGTTTTTAAACTACCTAATAAACGGTTAATGGGAGGACATAAAGTTATTGCGGAAGAATATCACAAATTAGGAAAAATGACTTCTGACGAGAAAAAAGCAGGGCTTATTTTTTTATTGGCGGTAGTATTATGGCTAACGGGATCGGATATTCAGATAGGGGAAAGTTTTAGAATTAGTGGCTGGAGAACGATTTTTAATTTACCAGAATTTAAAGATGCATCTGTTGCGATATTTGCAGCCATTTTATTATTTATTGTTCCTTCAACAAAAAAGAATAAGCGCACCATTTTAATTTGGGAAGATACCTTAAAAGTCCCCTGGGGGATATTATTACTATTTGGAGGAGGATTAGCATTAGCAGGTGGGTTTCAATTATCTGGTTTAGGACATATAGTTGGTGAAGGGTTTTCTCACTGGCAAGTACAATCTGATGCGGTTGCTGTATTTTCAGTGTCATTTGTACTCACTTTTTTAACTGAAATTACTTCAAACACGGCCATTACAAATTTAATTCTTCCAATTTTAGCGGAAGCTTCAAAAGCTTTAGAAATGGATCCTCGTTTATTGATGATTCCTGCAACTTTATCTGCCAGTTGTGCTTTTATGATGCCTGTGGCTTCACCAACTCAAGCAATCGTTTTTGGGTCGGGGTATGTGACTATAAAGGATATGATTAAAGGAGGATTGTGGTTTAATTTTATTGGTATTATCCTCGTTTCTGTGGTCTTTTTATTTTGGGGGCGGTTTGTTTTAGGAATTTAAAAATAAACCTCACAGGTTATTGAAAACTTGTGAGGTTTTAAATTCTTTAAGGGATTACAAAATTATTTTAAAAACTCTTCCTTACTTTTAATTTCAGGTAAGGGAATTTTATTTTTTTCTAAATAAGAATAAAGCTTTTTAACCTCCTTATCTTTTATGTCTTGATATTGTTCTTTAGCTGAATCAAATTCTTCTTGAACAACCTCAAAGTTTTCTAGCCTAGCACTTGTGACATTTCCGGAGTTACCAGCAACACCACTATATAAGTCTCCCATTTTCTCTCTTAATTCAGGATCTGCAGAAGCTACATAATTATCACCTGTTGTTATCACAAGGGTTTTTAATAAACTTTCTAAAGCATCATAAGCTTGTTGTGCTTTTTTCTTTCCTTTTGGATGGTTTTCTATAACATTATTTGCTATATCTATATCCTCATTAACTTCATATACCATATAGGCTAAATCTTCAACCATATTAAATAGAGTTTCGGTTAGCGCTTCTTGTTCTTTTCTTTCAGCTAGAGTTGTCACTGAGTTTTCGTCGTAATTTACTTCAATTGTATGCTCATAAGTTTTCTTCCCTTTTGTCATTACGATTTTATATTTTCCTGCGGAAACTCTTGGAGAAGTAAAACCACCAAAAGACATTGTTTTTCCTTCTGCCATTTTAGGAATATTTTTATTGAAATTCCAGTATACCACATTAATTCCTTTAGATTTTGAAGGGGATAGGTCGACTATTTTATTGCCTTCCATATCTTGAACTTCCATTCTCATCTTTCCGAAGGTGTGCCTCTTCTTTAAGTAATAAACGATTCTTGAAGCACGTCTTTTGCTAGTTCCTACAAATTGAGTCTCACTTCCAAAACTTCCTGAAAAACCACTATTCTCAGTCATGGTAAAAGGTTTAGTTTCAAAAAAGTGAACGTTTTTAGCTAGTATTTCTTGATTTAGTTCTCTAAGAGGGCTAATATCATCAATGATTATAACGCCACGGCCGTGAGTTCCCATTACAATATCGTTAGTTTCTTTCTGAAGATCAATAAAATGTACTGCTGTAGCTGGCATATTGTTTTCAAATTTAGACCAACTTTTTCCACCGTTAATGGTAACATACAAACCAAATTCAGTTCCTAAAAATAATAGATCTTCCACTTCATAATCTTCTTGTATGTTTCTTACAAAACCGTGAACATCCTCTGTTATAATATTGGTCCAAGTTTTTCCGAAGTCAGTTGTCTTCAATGTGTAAGGCTTCATATCGCCGCTTGTATGTCCTTCAAAAACTGCATAAGCGATACCTTTTCCGTGAACACTCGCTTCAATATGATATACCCAAGTGTTTGCTGGAATTCCAACTAAGTTTTCGGTTACATTCACCCAGTTTTTTCCGCCGTCTTGGGTAACTTGTACATTTCCGTCATCTGTTCCTACCCAAAGAATGTTTTCATCTAGTGGAGATTCAGCAATAACAAAAATGGTCGTGTGATTTTCTGCACCACTATTGTCGATTGATAGTCCTCCCGATTGAGATTGATCTTGTTTTGCCTTATCATTAGTAGTTAAGTCTGGTGAAATAATTGTCCATGAATCACCCATATCATTAGATAAGTGAACAAACTGGCTACCCATATAAAAACGATTTGGAGCGTGATGACTTGTTGCCATTGGAGCATTCCAGTTAAAGCGTAAATCTGGGTCATTCTTGCCCTTCATTGGCTGAATAGTTTTCGTTCTTTTTTTATCTGCATCATAACGCCAAACATTTGCTGCACCTTGCATTTCTGAATAGATAATATTCTTTGTAGGATGTCTTAACACTCTAAAACCATCACCATAACCAACACTATTCCAATCTCGGGCATTCACTCCACCTGAAGAAGAAGAAGGAGCATACCAAGAGCCATTGTCTTGTAAACCGCCGTATACATTGTAAGGAGTGTCATTATCTACGCTAATATGATAGAATTGTGATAAAGGAAGATTCTCAGTGATTTCGAAAGTTGAACCTCCATCCCAAGAGCGGTAAAAACCGCCATCGGTACCACAATAAACCACATCAGAATTATTAATATCGAAAACCATATCATGAATGTCACTGTGCATATTTCCTAATGATTTAAAAGTTTTACCTCCATCTCTACTTATGGATCCACTTAAACCACCTTTTATCACAACATCAGGATCTTTTGGATCTATTGTAATTCTTGAAAAATAAAAAGGTCTAATTGTTAAACCAAAATCATTATTTAAATGTTTCCAGCTTTCTCCTGCATTGGTAGATTTCCAAAGTCCGTTTGTAGCTTTTTTACCAGTTTCTAAAACTGAATAAAGAATATTACTATCGCTTGGAGCAACGGCAATTGCGATACGCCCTAATTCTCCTGTAGGGAAATTGGTATGAATTTTATTCCATGTTTTTCCGCTATCGGTAGATTTGTATAAAGCGCTAGTTTCTCCACCTGAAGTAAAGCCCCAGCCAGTTCTTCTAAATTCCCACATAGACGCATATAAAATTGAAGGATCATTAGGGTCCATTATTACATCCGCAGCTCCTGTGGAAGGACCTGTATATAGTATGTTGTTCCAGGTTTCACCACCATCAGTAGATTTGTAAACTCCACGTTCATCACTGTCACCCCATAAAGCTCCTAAAACACCTACATACATTTCGTTTGTATTATTTGGGTTTATAGCAATAGACGAAATACGTTCTGAGTTTTCAAATCCCTTTTTTGTCCAGTTGTTTCCGCCATCGGTAGATTTAAATAATCCATCGCCGATAGAAACTGAGTTACGTGTCCAAATTTCTCCTGTACCTACCCAAATAATTTCATCTGGATTTTTAGGATCTAGTTTCACAACTCCTATAGATTGTGCGTAATCGTCAAAAATAGGGTTAAAGGTTGTACCTGCATTAGTAGATTTCCAAACACCACCACCCGCAGCTCCTATATAAATGATTCTTGGATTGGTAGGATGACTTTCAACATCTATAATTCGTCCACTCATTAAAGCTGGGCCTATATGTCGTGCTTCTATACTACCAAACAACTCTTTTCCTTTTAAGGTAATGTCTTGTCCATTGGATGTTAATGTTAACAAAAATAATGTGATTAATAATGTAATTGATTTTTTCATTGATTGTAGTTTTAATATAATACAAAACCCCTTTTACACTGTAAACAGAATAAAAGAGGTTTAAATAGTATGATTGATAATTTTATTTTTTTCCTTCTTCTGTTGGTGTAACTGGTTCTGGAAATGCGAACATTGTTATATCAATTTCAGGATTAAGGATAATGTTTTTTAATGTGATTACTTGTCCTCCCATATTCATAGAAAAAGGAAAGTATAAACCATCAACCTCTTCATAATCACTTAAAGTAGTTTTGTTCATTTGACCTTTCATTGGGCCTTGTTGAATTTTTGTTTCTGTAACAATTGGAACAAAGTTTTCCATTTCAAAATAAAAATAAGTAATGTTGGCTTCTTCAACACCATCTACCATTAAAGGCTTTTGGGTAAGTTTAATTTTATAAGTTTCAGTACCTTCTATGGTTTCGTTTTCTAGAAGGTCAATTGTATATCCTTTTTCTTTGTAATTTAATAGCGGTGACGGGAAATCTTTCATTTGCTTTTTCATATTATCGGTAGCTTCCTTATCACTTTTTTCTGCTGCCATAGTCATAAAATTGGTAGTCCATAATGTTTCTCCATCAAAAGAAACTTGTGTCATATCTTGACCTTGAAGGTTAATTTTAACCAATTGCTTACCATCTATGGTTTGGTAAATTTCAACTGGGATTTCCATTCCCTGTGCATTAGCAACGGCTTCCATTTTGATACCGCTTAATTTATTCCAATTATCTGCTCCGCCAGTATTTTCAAAATAATTATCAATTATTTCATCTGCTGTTTGGGCATTTAAAGGAGCAATGGCAACTATAAATACTGCAATAAAAAGTGTTTTAATTGTTTTCATGTGTCTTTGTTGTTTTATTTAAAACGGTTACATGCTGTTCGCAAATAGTCATCCATTTGGGTTTGAAAACTTTAGCATGCTCGTTTCATGTTGTTGAATTTGGTTTTTGTATAGCTTTTTGACGTTCAACAATTAATTTTGTTACAGTATTTTAATAAAATCTGTTTAAAGATTTTTTAGAGATAAATCATTTCCGCTAGGAAATTCAAAAATTTCTAAATCAAAATAGGAGGCAGAAGCCAATAAGTGATCAAAGATATCTGCTTGTATATGCTCATAATTAATCCAGTTTTTATCTGTACTAAAGCAATACACTTCTACAGGAATCCCTCTATCTGTAGGCTCCAAATGACGAACCATTAGAAACATGTCTTTATTAACAGCTGGGTTTTCGTGTAAATAGACATCGATATATTTTCTAAAAACCCCTAGGTTTGTTTGATTCTTCCCGTTAATAAGTAAGGATTTATCAACTTCATTATTTTTGTTATAAATGTCATTATTTTTTTCCCGATGTTCTAAGTAGGGTTTAATGAGTTCAATTTTCTTATAATTATCAATCATTTTTTTAGTTAAAAAAGCAACCGAACTTTGTTTAATATACATAGCGCGTTTAATTCTTCTTCCGCCAGATTCTTGCATTCCACGCCAGTTTTGGAATGAGTCAGAGGTAAGGCTATAAGTAGGAATTGTAGTAAATGTTTTATCGAAATTCTGGACCCGAACCGTTGCGAGATTGATTTCAATCACATTACCATCTGCTCCAAATTTACTGAAGGTAATCCAGTCTCCAATTCTTACCATATCGTTAATGGTTACTTGAATACTAGCTACAAACCCTAGGATAGTATCCTTAAAAATTAATAAGATTATTGCAGAAGCTGCACTCATAGAAGCCACTGAGATAGTGGAATACCCAGTGAGCGTATTTACAATAAAAAAGATGCCGATACCCCAAGTGAAAATCATTAATACTTGAATATAACTTTCAAGAGGTTTATCTTTATATTTTTCTTTGCTTTTTAGATAACTTTTAGTGGTTTTTAATATGCTTCGAACAATAAAAACACTTAGTAAAATAATATATAGGTCTATTACTTTTAATAAAAAAGTTGAAGCAATAGGAAATTCTTTAAATAAAATTGGAACAAAATACCAACATAAAATAAGTGGAAAACTATGGGATATATATCTTGGAAAATTACTAGCGACTAGATAATCATCAAAAGTAGTTTTAGTCTTATTACTAAAGGCTCTGAATAGCTTTATAATTATTCTTTTAACTATAATATCTACCAAGTAAATAAAAGCAAAAAATAGTGTACCTATTATAAGTATATTAAGAAGAATAGCCAAGGTATTATTCATTCCGTTGTGAATGAAATACTCTTGAAACCAGCGACTATATTCTAGTATTTTATTATTAATCATCCTAAATATTTTCTTTCAGCATAAAAAGGGCCAAAAGGTAAGACAGAACATAAAATTACGATTAATAATGTTGGTATAGACCATTTTAGTTTATCTTTCATTATAAATGCGCTAATTATATATAAAATAAATAATAATCCATGAGCCATTCCTATAGTACTAACTAATTGCTCTCCAATTTCAATTTTAGCAATATACTTTAGAGGCATCGCTATGCCTAGTAACACTAAAAACGAAATTGCTTCAAGAGTACTGATTATTCGGAAGGTCTTAATAGATAAAATCATTGATTTTTTTTTAGCAAATATACATAAGACACTTGAAGTTATATAGCTTAAAATTTAAATTAATAATCAATTACCTTTTGTTAATTTGAGAAAGAAAGAAGGTAGTTTAGAATTTTGGAAATTAGATTTTTAATGAGATTAAAATACCACACTTTACAAAAATTGTCTAAAACTATTTTTTCACGTACCGTCAGTTAATATCAATTCGTTGTTTTTGGGATAATAGTTTTTAAAAATTATAGTGTAAATTAGTCTGAAGTAATTTTTAACACCCAATCAACTGCTTCTTTTAAAGACCTAAATCTTTTTATAGACTCTTTTGAAAATAACCTTTCTAAAACAACACTTAAGCCACCTCTGTTATCGTAAGCAATAATGCCAGAGGCTATAAATAAATTATATTTTTTATCAAATTTAAGCCAAGACTGAGGCTCTATAGAGTAGGAATTTACACGATTAGAGATATAAACTAATTTTCTTTTCTTTTTTCCGTAATGTGAAATCATTAAGTTGGATAAAATTTTAACTCTTTGCCAATCAAAATGTACTCCTTCGTTTAGTTCTGAGACAACAAAATCTTCAAAAAAATAAAAATTACCAAAAGGTAACTTAATTTCTTCATGTTCTAAATGAATGTATTTTGAATCTTCAACTTTCATTGTAAGGTATCTGTATTACAATCAAAGTTATAAATTTGTTATGACTTTTCAAAAAATATTTAAAATTATTTAATATATGAATTAAGCATCCACAATGTTTTTTCTGTTTCAGAAATATAATCACTCATTAAACTTACAGTACCTTCATCATCTGCTTTAGCAGCTAAACTTAGAATTTCTCGCTCTTTTGAAATTAGTATTGAAAAATTTTTGATAATAATATTTACTCCTTCAATACCATTGCTAATGCCTTTTTCTTCTATGATTTCAGAAATTTTTAAATAATCTGTGAATGTATGTAACGGCTCTCCTTCTAAGGTTAATATACGTTCTGCGATTTCATCAACTTTTAATACGGCATCATCATAATATTCTTCAAATTTTACGTGTAATTCAAAAAACTCACGACCTTTAATATTCCAATGAAGGCCTCTTAAATTTTGATAAAATAATTGATAATCTGCTAATAATTCATTTAATCTACTGTTTAGAACTAAAGCTTTTTCGTTGTCTATTCCTATTAAATTTTTCATATTGTTTTATTTTATAGTACAAAAATACGTAAGATTAACTGTTTGTTTTAATAAATGAAATTGATGTTATTTATATTAATATAGAATTTGTTTATTTTACATCCAATCAATTTTAATACCGCTCTAATTTATAAAATATTTAAGTTTTAATAATTTCGAAAGCATTATTTTTGGCGCAATTCTTGTTTAATAATTTCTTGAAAGAATAAAAAATGTTTCATAAGCTCTCATTATTAATTATTTGTTTTCTTTTTAGCTTTAACTCTTTAATAGCTCAAATAGAAAATCTGGATAATTCTGTAGAATTTGGAATTATTGAAGACGATTACAAAGTGCCTGAAGGTTATGAACTACCAGCAATTAAGGCTCCGAGCATTATTGACCCTAAGAATGACTTTATTCCCAATGATTTTTCAGATTTAGGGAAAGAAAAAACAGAATTATTAGATATTACCTTCCAAGAAAACTTCATTGATGTAAAAACAAATAAAGCTCCTAAGTACTTTACTAAGGATAAGGCTACTTCGGAAGAGTTTGGTAACGATCAATATTTAGGTGAAATAAGAACAAGTTCAGGTAGCGTTACAATAATGTATAGGGATCATGAATATGTAGATGGAGATCGTGTTCGTATTTTTGTAAATGGCGATATTGTTAAGACAAGCGTATATCTTTCAGGGAACTTTAATGGTTTTACTTTTCCATTACAAAAAGGATTTAACAAAGTTGAATTTCAAGCCTTAAATCAAGGTACCTCTGGTCCAAACACTGCAGAACTTCTAATTTATGATGAGGAAGGAAATACCTTGTCTTCTAATCAATGGAATCTTACCACTGGAAGAAAAGCTACAGTAACTATTATTCTAGAGTAGTTTTTTTTCATATTTCTATTTCAAACTTGATACACTTTCTCTAAACTGGTTTCTACCTTTTTAAGTTTTTTTCACTTCTTTTTTTCTGATAAATAACTATAGCTCCAGAGAAAAACATTCTTATGGATTAATAATTTCTTCAATATGTATCTTACTAAAAACCCCAAATAAGCCTCATATATGCTAAATGGCAGATAGTTGTGATACTATGATAAAAATCATATACTATGTAACAATTGTTACAGACTTTTACATAGAATTTAGAAACCAATAAATTAAATATTTTAAAATTATTATTATGAGAACAATTAAATTATTATTTGCAACATTATTTATCACTGCATTGTTAGTAAACTGCACACATGATGATGCGCCAGATAGTCCTGATTACGAGCCAATTGAAGAAGGAGTAGGATCGAGTCTAGATACTCTATTAGTTAAAAGATTTTCAGTAGCTCCAAATTTTGATGGAGATATTGATGCTGTATGGAGTGAAGCTAGACCTCTAGTAAATAGAGCAACTGTAACTCCTGCAGGAGACAGAATAATCACTTTAAATGGCTCAAGTAATTTTGATGTATCACTAGAACCAACAGACTTGATGGATCCTTATACGGGAGAAAGCTACAAATATTCATTAAGAGGTGGTCATGACGGTGAATACCTATATCTTCTATTCGAATGGGAAGATGATACTGATAGTAGAGACAGACAATCTTGGTATTTCAATACAGAAACTAGTAAATGGCAACAAGAAAATAAATATGCCAATCATAAAAACGATAAGTTTTACGAAGATAAATTTGGTTTTATGTTTCCTATTGGAAACCCTGAAGGTTTTGCAGGAGGTACCTGTACAGTTACATGTCATGGTTCATTAATATTAACAGGAGATGATGAAACAGATGCTGGAAATAAAGTTACAAGACACTATATGAAAAATGAAGGTGAATTAACAGATTTCTGGCACTGGAAACGCGACAGACATGTATTGGCTGAAGCTTGTGATGATGGGTTTATTCAATGGGAAGATGATAATGGTTACGCTACAGCAAACGGAAGAAAAAATGATGAAGGAATTTCACCATATTCTACTAGTATGAAATTTACAGATGAGATTACAGAAATGAGTGGTCCTAAATACGTTATTCCAGGCAGAGAAAATTACTATTGGATTACACAAGCAGAAATTGATGGTGGAACTGCAAGACCAGTTACTGCAATTGCTGTTGATGGTACTTTAACTTATGACGGTGGAGCAATTGATCCTAATGGAGACCCTTCTTATTCACAAGGATTTGGAAATAAAAGAATGCCAAGTATAATTGTTAACCCTGGTGGACAAGGAAGTGATCAGAGATCTGAAGTACAAGTTAAAGCTAAACATATAGGTAGTGGATGGCAATTAGAAATTAGAAGAAAATTAAATACCAGTGACCCTACAGACGTTGTATTCGGGTTTGGTGATGAAATTCCTTTTGGATTAGCAATATTTAATAATGCTGCAATAGCACATGGACAAACTAACTTTCTAACCATGAGAATTGAAGAATAATCTTATTAATAAGAGTGCAGGTTGAAAAATCTGCACTCTTAAAATAAAGCATTAGATTTTTAATTTAAAACATTTAATATGAAAAAATTAATTCGAATATTAATAATGGTATTTATAGGACTAGCAGTTAATGCCTGTTATTATGATGCCTTTCCCGAAGATGATTATGTTCCAGGTGACGGCGATGACGGTGGTGGTGACATAGAATTAGTCTCTTACCAAAATGATATTGTTCCTCTATGGGTACAATGTACAGGATGCCATAATGAAGGTGGTGACCTTCCTAATATGCAAGACAACTCTTATAACAACCTATTAAACGGGTATGTTATTCCAGAAAATGCCGCTGGAAGTATTTTATATAAATCTCTTATCAATGATGGCGTAGAATTAATGCCTCCAGGATCACCTTGGCCAAATTCAAAAATTAATTTAGTAAGAGACTGGATTAATCAAGGAGCACTAAATAACTAACCTTTAAGAAAATAGATATGAAAAAATATATAACAATACTTTTTGTTTTTTTGATGCTCCCATTTATTGCGATATCACAAGAAGAGGGTGTAAGTCAAGAAAATGATTCTATTCCAAAAAAAGTAAAAGAAAAATTAGAGCGTGCTGCATTTGAAAGCACTTTAATTATTGATAATGTTACTAACGTTGTTCTTAGCAAAAAAGCAATGGAAGTTCAAATGCAACACAGATTTGGCACTTTTAATAGTGATAAAAATGATATGGCAGGAATGTGGGGACTTTCGAATATTAGAATAGCTCTTGCATATGGTATCCATGAAAGAGTAACGATTGGATTTGGAACCACTAAAGATGGTAGATATCAAGACTTTAATTTAAAAGGGGCGATACTTAGACAAACTCGGTCTAATAAAATGCCAATTAGTCTTTCTTATTATGGAAACTGGGCTGTTGATGCTCGGCCTAAAGAAAATTTTGCTCATACAGAAGATCGTTGGTCATTTTTTAATCAATTAATAGTTACAAGACGTTTTACACCTGAATTCTCAGCATCTGGAACTTTGAGCCTTTCGCACTATAATGTAGTAGAGAATACCATGAGAAACGATATGGTAGCTTTTTCATTAGGAGGGAGATACAAAATTAGTCCAAACACTGCTATTATGATTGATTACAGTCAGCCACTTACAGAGTTTCTAAAGGACAATCCTCACCCAGGATTAAGTTTTGGAGTTGAATTTGGAACTTCAGCACATGCCTTCCAATTATTTGTTACTAATTATCATGGGATTGTGCCACAAGACAATTATATGTTCAATAGCAATGATTTCTTTAATGGAGATATTATGTTAGGATTTAACATTACAAGGCTTTATAATTTTTAATAAAATAGCATGGTTTGCTAATTGAGAGAAAGTACTATTAAATATCTAACCAACCAGAAAGGGATTGGATTATTCTTTAAAAATGAAGATCTGATCCTTTTCTAACTAATCTTTAATAATATGAAAGAGCAAGACAATAATAACAACAGTCGTAGGAGCTTTTTAAAAAAGGGAATTGCCTTAGGTGCTTTATCTGCAACAGCTTTAGCAATAGCTTCTTTTCAGAAAGAAGAGTTGGAAGAAACCGGAGAAAAAGTTAAACTACTATCACCAGAAGGTGAAATTGTAGAAATTGACAAAGCCTATGTAAAGCCAGCTCAGGATTTGCACCTTCCTCTTGACTCCAGTAAAATAAGAGAAGGGATTCCTAACAGAAAGTTTGTAATGGTAATAGACCTTGCAAGATGTAAAAATGCATTAAAATGTGTGGATGCTTGTAATAAGCACCATCATATTACCGGGAAAAATGCGTGGCTCAAAGTATATAAAATGCAAGAGTCTAAGGATACTGCTCCCTACTGGATGCCTAGTACTTGTCAGCACTGCGACCAACCGGCTTGTGTTACGGTTTGCCCTGTAGATGCTACTTTCAAAAGAAGAGATGGCTTAGTTTTAATTGATAATGAACGTTGTATAGGATGTAGATTCTGTATGGCAGCATGTCCTTATTCTGCTAGAGTATTTAATTGGGAACAACCCGATCAAGGTGAAATCACTATGAATATGGATATGACTCAGCATTCATCAACACCTGAACATGCAGGTTTGCCAAGTGTAAAAGGAACGGTTGATAAATGTGATTTTTGTCCACATGCAATAGATAAAGGAGAACTTCCTCATTGTGTGAGTGCTTGCCCAAATGGAGTGTTTTATTTTGGAGATAAGTATGAAGACACGGTTACCAATGGTGATGAAACTTTACGATTAGGAAAATTATTAGAAGACAAAGCAGGATATAGACTAATGGAAGGTTTAAATACACAACCGAGTGTTTTTTACTTACCTCCAAAAGATAGATCAGATAATTTTAAAGATGGATTAGACAAATACAACGAATTCCAATCTGTTAAAAAACCAGAAGAATCATGAAAATTCAAGAGAAATTACTTAATGATTTAGCGCCCAGAAAATTTGATAGATTAGGTGTTATATGGGTTAGTATTCTAACTATAATTATCATTGCTGGAATTATTGCTTATATAGATCAAATAATAAAAGGACAAGTAGTAACCAATATGCGAGATTATGCACTTTGGGGTATTTACATTTCAAATTTTGTGTTCTTTGTTGCCACTAGTTTTGTTGGTTCTGTTATCGTTGCAGTTTTAAGATTAACTCATAACGAATGGAGAACACCCTTAGTTAGAATTGCAGAAATAATTACACTAGCTTCAATTATCATGGCGGGTATAACTATTACATTAGATATGGCCAGACCGGATAGATTATTGAACCTATTTATTTATGCAAGAATACAATCGCCTATTACTTGGGATGTGATTATTATTCCAACAACTATAGCGATTAGTTTCTTATTACTCTATTTTCCATTACTTCCAGATCTGGCAATACTTAAAGATTATTTTAAAGATAAAAAACCAAGACTTAGCAGATGGTACGGAAGGTTTTCTTTAAACTGGAAAGGAACTGCCGTACAAAAAGCGATTCAAGCCAAATCGATAAAGATTATAGCAATTATGATCGTACCCATTGGTTTAATGTTACAAACCATAGATGCTTGGTTATTTTCAACAACTTATAGAATTGGATGGGATAGTACAAATATGGGAGCATATTTTATTGCTGGTGCTGTAGTTGCTGGTGTATCAGCTCTTATTGTAGTGCTTTATGTGGTTAGAAAAACAAGAAAATTAGAAAATTACATTACCGAATTTCATTTTGATAAACTAGGTAAACTATTAGCATTAGCCTGTTTAGTTTACCTGTATTTCAATATGAATGAATATATAGTTCCTACTTATACACCAACAAAAGGAGAGGAATTACATTTAACAACATTACTTACAGGAAGTTATTCTTTTCTATTCTGGCTTGTTACTATTGGAGGATTAGTTCTTCCAGTTATAGTATTACTTTTTAAAAAGGGTAGAAAACCCCTTCCTATGTTTTTTATAGGTTTAGTTGTAGTAATTGGGTCTTGGTGGAAAAGATATATAATAATTACTCCTACTTTATTACATCCTTTTTTACCTATACAAGGAGTTCCGGAATCATGGCATCATTATTTTCCTAGTTTGCATGAATGGTTAATTACATTTGCAACCTTAGCAATGGCACTACTTATCATTACTATTTTAGTGCGTTATTTGCCAGTTGTTCCTATACAAAGAACAGCAGATGAACAAGAAAAATTAAAAAATGATATAAAACACTAACTATGAAAAATCAACTAAACTTCAGGATTATTTTTCTAGCATTACTAAGTGTATTTGTATTTACAACTAGCTTTTATGAGGTACAAGCACAAAATGCTAAAAAAAATAAAGTCAGACTAAAAGCTCAATATATCAAAATAATGGATGCTGAATCCTATTTAGATATAAAAGCAACTTCAAAAATTAATAAGCAGAATGTACAGGTTTCAGGTATAGATATAATTGTATATAATAAGCTTGAAGAAAGTCAAATTAAATTAGGTACTGTTACTACCAATATGAAGGGTGAAGGGAAATTTGTCTTCAAAAACCTTAATTCAATTCAAACAGATTCAAGCTACATCTATAATATTTTACTTAAATTTAAAGGGAATGAAACCTTTAAAAAATCCAAAAAAGGAATCTCTTTTAAAAATGCGGATATTACTGCTAAAATGGTAGTAAAAGACAGTGTCAATTATATAAGGGCAAAATTATCAGACCCCATAACAAAAAAACCATTAGTTGAACAAGATTTAACAATTCAAGTGCAACGATTGTTTGGACCCTTAATCTTAGGAGAAGAATTTAATACCACAGACGATGATGGCGCAATATTTGTACCTATAGAAGAAGGGATACCTGGAGTGGATGGAATCCTAACTTTTGAAGTAGTACTAAATGACAGTGATGATTATGGTACCATAAAAGCTTTAGTTAGAGCTCCAATTGGAACACCAATTGTTGATGAATCAACATTTGACGATCGAACAATGTGGTCACCTAGAAACAAAACTCCAATATTTATGCTCATATTTCCAAATTTGCTAATTTTGGGAATATGGGGATTAATAGTATATTTAATAATGAACCTATTTAAAATTTCTAAATCTAAAAACTAAATTATGAAAACATTTAAAATTCTAACAATCATTGGTATAGTGTCTATTGCATTATATTCGTTTACTTCTATTATTCAGGAAAAATGGGAAGTACCTGAAAAATATGTAAACATGGAGAACCCAATAGATGCTGGCATAGACAAAGGAATAGGGAAGTCTCTATATGCCAAACATTGTAAATCTTGTCATGGTAAAGAAGGCTATGGTGACGGATCAAAAGCCAATGAGCAAGAGGGTGATTTAGGTGATTTTTCTACAGAAGAATTTCAAGCACAAACCGATGGAGAATTATTCTATAAAACTACTTTTGGTAGAGATGATATGCCAGAATACACTAAAAAAATGCCAGATGATGAAGATCGATGGTTAATTGTAAATCATATGCGAACTTTAGCAGAATAATGAGGCTAGTTTTAAAACAAGCACTCGGTTTTTACAGTTATATAGCTAGCCTTAAATAATCGTTAAGGTTTTATAAAGGTTGTTTTAAACCTCTGAGAGTTATACTCTCAGAGGTTTTTTGTTTTTTTTATGCTTAAAGAACTCAAATGAAGAATAGTGACAGTTGCCTAGGTTAACATCAAAATAACGAGTTGATAAACCTCTAATTTATAGATAGAATGCTGTGCTTTTTTAGGAAGGTTTAATATAGACACCTATAAATTATAATAGAGAGACGGGTCAAAATTGTGTAAAAAAGTAAAACATCATCTATTAATAATAACTCTAAATTAATGTTTTAGTAAGTTTTAAAAACAATATTTGACAAAGAATTCTGTTTCAGAAACATATCAAAAATAAAATATGAATAAAATAATAGTATTAGCTCTATTTCTTACCACAGTTTTTAATGCAACTTCTCAAAATTGGTTAACAGATTTAGACGAAGCCAAACAAGTAGCTTCAGAAAACAACCAAAAAATTATTTTAGTATTTCAAGGATCAGACTGGTGTGCACCTTGTATAAAACTAGATCGGGAGATTTGGAGTACTACTGAATTTAAAACCTACGCAGATGATAATTATGTAATGCTACAAGCAGACTTTCCTAGAAAAAAGAAGAATGCATTAGCTGAAGCACAACAGAAAAAAAATAATAAACTAGCAGAAACCTATAACAAAAACGGATATTTCCCTTTTGTAGTAATATTAGATGATTCTGGAAATGTACTAGGAGAAATGGGATATTTAAAGATAAGTCCTAGCGAGTATATTAATAAGATCAACTCATTTTTAAAATAATTGAAAAACAAACTCCCTTTTTTATTCCTGCTATTTTCCTTGAGTCTTTTTGCTCAGGAAAATTTTAAACGAACCCTTATTTTAATGGGAAGCCGTTTTGATATCACGGTAGTAGCTTCAAATAAAAAAGAAGGAGATAAGCACATAGATACTGCTATTACTGAAATAACTAGAATTGAAAACCTTATTTCTTCTTGGGATGCTAACTCGCAAACATCCTTAATTAATAACAATGCTGGGATAAAACCCGTAAAAGTTGATACAGAATTATACGATTTAATTGAAAGGTCTTTGGCAATTTCAAAATTAACCAATGGCGCTTTCGATATTACTTATGCTTCAATGGATAAAATTTGGAAGTATAACGGTAGTTTGAAAAAAATGCCTTCAAAAGAAGAAATTTTAAGATCGGTTACAAAAGTAGGGCATCATAATATTATTTTAAATAAAGAAAATCAGACCGTTTTTCTGAAACTTGAAGGAATGAAAATTGGGTTTGGAGCGATAGGAAAAGGGTATGCTGCCGACAAAGCAAAAATAGTACTTATAAATAACGGAGTAAAATCAGGGATTATAAATGCTTCAGGCGATTTAAATGCTTGGGGAAAACAAGCCAACGGAAAAGATTGGATGGTTGCTATAACAAACCCACTGAATAAAGAAAAAGCTTTTTCTTGGCTTCCGGTAAATAATGCTGCGGTGGTTACTTCTGGTAATTACGAAAAATTTGTTAAGTTTGAAGGAGTTAGATATTCACATATTATTGATCCCAGAACAGGATATCCAAGTACTGGAATTATTAGTGTGACTATTCTTTCAACGAGTGCTGAGTTTGCAGATGCAATTTCAACTTCCATTTTTGTAATGGGTGTTGATACTGGCTTAGATTTTATCAATCAATTAAAAGGTGTTGAATGTATTATAGTAGACGAAAGTAATAAAGTGATCACTTCAGAAAATATAAAGTTAAAAACAGATTAAATATGAAAAAAATCGGGCTGTTAATTATAGCAATTGCTTCTTTAAGCTCTTGTGTAACTGTAAAGGAATACGAAAAAGTAAACATCAACGATCCAGATATGAAATTAGGAGATTATTCTATAAACCGCTTTAAAACAAATGCATTGGTGTATAGAGAAGCGGCTTCTGGCGGAAATGGTGGTAAAACTGGAGGGGGCTGTGGCTGTAATTAATATGAAGAAAATAGGTATCATAATTGCACTTATAGTTACTTCGGTTTCTTTTGCACAGCAGGATAGTACTACGAATTATAAAAAACGTGTTTTAGAAGCTACAGAAATAGATTTTTTAATGAGTTATTATAGTCAAGATGGGGATAATGCTTCGGTTACAGGAGGAATAGGTTCTGAAGAACTTACAGATATAACTCCAACTATAGTGGTTTCTTATCCTTTAAATGATGATGATGTTCTTACAGTAGATGTTGGAATTTCTTCATATACATCGGCTTCATCAAGTAATTTGAACCCTTGGGATTCATCAGGAGCTTCTGGTGGTGACGACGATGACGACGATGATGATTTCAGAAACGCTGCGGGTTCTGTGGAAGGAAGCCCCTGGCTAGCATCCTCTGGAGCATCTGGTCAAGATACTTGGGCAAGTGGTAGTGTAAACTATAGCCATAGCTCGGATGATCGTAATTTTATTTGGTCTGGCCATGTAAGTTTTTCGAGCGAATATGATTATACTTCAATAGGATTTGGAGGAGCGGTAACAAAACTTTTTAATGAAAAAAATACAGAAATTACTTTTGGAGCACAGGCATATTTAGATACCTGGAAGCCTATGTACCCAACTGAGTTAGATTCTTATTTAGAAGCAGATGGTAATTTAAATAATGGGTTTTTTCAAGGAATTACTATTTGGGGAGTAAATGATGCTGAAGAAATATATGAAATAGATAAAACAGGAAATAGTGGCTCTATTTGGAATCCTGAAAATTATGAATATATAAATGATAAAAGCAGAA
>JAUVAS010000008.1 GCA_030591585.1 Flavobacterium sp.
ACTTACCTCTGGCCCTACTGGAGTAATCTCAACTCCACAATTATCAGTCACCGTTGGTGGCGTTGGTGTGTATAAATCAGACGCACATTCAACAACCTCTCCTTCATTATCTGGCATAGTAAAGTCTTCAACCTCTACATTTATTAATTGAGTAACATCTATAAACCTTCCACAACCATCAGTTACTCTATAAGTTCTTGTTATAATAGGTTCACAAGGATCATTGTTAGATTCATCTCCTTGGTGACTTACCGTAGGTAGACCACAATTATCTGCCTCATCTATAACTACTTCAATATCTGGTGCAGGTATATCTGCAATACATTCTACTGTAATTGGATCAGGATCTGAAGCGGTTGGGTCTTCTTCATCTGTAAGTACTGTAAATGTACTAGAACAAAATTCTTCTTGTTCACATTCATCAGTCACCGTTAAAGTTATTATTACACTACCACCATCACATGGATCAAATTGGGGTAATTCATAATTATTTATATCTATTACTTGTCCATTTTCAGTATATACTGCAGTTGGGTTTTCTCCTCCGCTGTATGAGAATCCTGCAAACCAAGCATCTAATGCTAAGTCTATCTCTTGCTGAGTTGAACAGGCTTCAATAGTAGTACTATCTGGGCAATCTACAACTAATAGTTCTGGTTCGAATTGTCCAACTTCAAAAATATCTTCTGATGTACAACCATTAGGTCCAGTAATTCCTGGAGCAGTTACTATAACACCATAAATACCAGGTAAGGTAACCTCTAAGGTCACACTTACTTCTCCAACAATTATTGTTCCTCCATTAGAAGGGTCTCCATTATACCATTGGTAGGTAACTCCTGGTGTTCCTGTTACAGCAGTAAGAGTTACTGGATCAGGAGTAAAACCACATTCTAAATCTTCACCTGTAATTTCTACGGTTACTTCTTCTAAGTCTCCCAATGGGAAAGGTCCCGCTAAATCTTTTAATTCTGAAGTAAAGGAAGCGGAAGATCGTGTTTTAATAAGTACTCCTCCAAAAAGAGCTCCACAATCTCCTCCTCCTATGGTAGATTGATCTAATCCAATACCCGTTAAATTTAATCCAAACTCAACAAATGATTCTTGAGCATAAACATCTGTTTGATTTGCTTGAGGGCCAAATACAGTACCAAAAGGTCCCGCTTGAACATCATCACCATTAATAGAAGCAAAAGCAACAGTATCATTACCTGCACCACCTCCATTTAATTCTATCTCAGCATATCCCCAACCATTAGCACCATCACCAGATTCAAATATAGGTTGTCCATTACCACCAATAGCAAATTTAAATTCAAAATTATTTCCAATTAATGCATTAGCAGCTACAATACTACCTCCAGGTAAATCACTTGGTTTTACCCAAGCATATATATGACCAATAATATTGGTTCCACCATTTTCAAAATTTAACGATATAATTACATCGCCAAGTTTTGTTGTTTCCCAAGTTGGCCCTGCACCCATAAATTCCCATGCCGTATGACCTCCATCTGGACCAAGGCCTGTTAAGTCATTTGTTGAAGGATCATAAACCATATCAGATCGATACAATTCAAAATCCATATAAGCAGAACCATCTGCAGATCTAGTTGATGCTCCAATAAACACCCATAGATCATCTTGTATATTAGGCCCTTCTCTTCGTAAATGTCCAAAAACATCAATAAGGTCATTTTTTTGAGGATTGGAACCTGTAATAATATTCCAAGTTGCCGGATTGTCTGCATTTTTATTAGACCCTCCTTTAAAAATAGAAAAATCTTTGTTATTTCCAGCCCAGTTAGGATCTCTTAAATAAACTGCATCTAGCCATAAGGAACCGTCAACATCAGAAAAAGCTGACATAGACATACCACTAAGGTATGGATTGTTTCCAGTAGGCCCAGGCCCAGTAACATCTATTACTCCACGAGCAGGAGTTCCTCCTGTCGATCCGTTTTCAAACCAATCATCGGAATTTGGATTAGCATTACTCGGTTGTAGTACACCAAACGTGTCATAGATATACTCGGTAATTCCAGCTTGTACATCTGCATCTGTCCCAAAATCTACTTGAGCAGTCCCCGATTCAACAATAATTTGAGAAACCATTTGGTTTCCGAATAATAAAAAAAGCATAACAACAGTAAACTGTGTTGTGTTTTTAAATACCTTACTCAACAAACTTGAGTATAAATTTAATTTTATAAAAACTTCATTTTTTACAAAATTAATTAAGTAATTTTTTAACATGATTCTAAAGTGTTAGTTAATAAATAATTTTTAACCTACTTTTTGGGGAAGCTTTATTTTATATACCTACTTGTGAAAAAAACACCTATAAATTGATAAAACATAAATCATAGATTATTTACAGCTCTTTTTTAATTTGAAGGAATAATCCTACATAGCTGATGCCCAAGAGCATAGCGAAGTTAAAATTTAATTTTAATTTAATTTTAACTTTTCGATATATAGCTTTTTTATCAGATGTAGGGCTAATATTACGTCAATTTAGCAGTAAATTATTTGTAAAAAAGAGAATTCTCTATAAAAATAAATAAGAATTTTTTTTTATAGAGAACGAACAAGGTGATTTAAGATAGTATTATACTGCGCAATTAAATAAGTAAATTACTCCGTAGTTGGAGCAATCATAGCTCTAACATCTTTATCAAAAAGGTAGAAACCACTTTTATCATCACCAATTAAATTAATCTTATCCAAAATAGTTCTGGCAGTTGCTTCTTCTTCTATCTGTTCTGCCACATACCATTGTAAGAAATTGTGAGTTGCAAAATCTTTTTCATCAAAAGTAATGGATACTAAATCGTTGATAGATTCTGAAACAAATATTTCATGCTTCAATACTTCTTCAAACATTACTTTAGGAGATTTAAAATCTGATGGAGGTTTGTTCAATTCAGAAATATCTGCCTTACCACCTCGCTCTATCAAATATTTTAGTAATCGAAGCATGTGTTCACGTTCTTCATCTGCTTGTGCAAACATAAACTCAGCTACACCTTCAAACCCTTTTGATTCTGCCCAACATGCCATTGACAAATATATTTGAGAGGATTCTGCTTCAATTCTAATTTGCTTGTTTAATGCTTTTTCAATTTTTTCAGATAACATGACAATTGCTTTTTTATGAACTACAAAAATACACTATTTAATTTTCAGGACAAAGTAACAAAACGATTCTAAATCCAGAATACTTTCCTTTACTGAACCACAATTTTTACAGTATAAGAGGTTTCAGAGTCTATAATATTCAAAATATAAATTCCTTTTTTTAATTGGTGAGAAATAGAAATTTCATCTGTTGGATTCTGAAGTGTTTTTTTTAAAAGTTGTTGACCTGAAGTATTAAAAATAGAAACTTGAACATTTTGATAAATTAATGAATTATTCAGTTTCAACTTAATATTTTCAGAAACTGGGTTCTTCTCTAAGATATATTTTTTAGTAAAACCATGGTCATTAATCCCTAATGGTTCTTCTCTAATTTCAGCAAGTGCAAATGCTGCGTTTTGCTGAGTTAAGGTTACATGAATTTCGTTTTCAGCAGGAATATATGTATTCACAAATGGTGAATTATGAATTCCTCCAATGTCTGGACTTGCATACCAGTCACTTTCATTATCTATTGCCAAAGCACTTATTGTTGGTATAAACGAATACTCATCTTGTTCTAAAGCAGCTAATATTGCAATAATTATAGGGTTTCCATTTGGATCAAGAGAGCCACTAATAGTGCTCTGCCCTCCTGGAGAACTATCTAAACCGGCACTAACTGAAAATGACTCTGCATCTGCACTAAAGGAAGTAAAAGGAATTCCTGCTAAAAAAGCTTCAAAATCGGTTACATTATTTGTTTGTCCAGCATCGGGTGTAAAGTGTAGCGTAATATCTGCCGTTATAGAAGCTCCTAAATCTAATGTGGTATCTATAACTAACATACCTGGGGTTCCTGTTGTAATAGATTGTCCGCTACCATTTATCATACTAACATTTCTTACTTGCTGCGGAAATCCTAAATTATCTAGCTCGGTTTGAAAAGCATCTCTAAAATTAGGTGCGCCAATGGGTAATAATAACGAGGGATCTTGTTCAAAATCTGAGCCTGTCAATAAATGTCCTAAATAATGATCTATTATCATTTCTTTTGCAGCAGGGCTATTAAGGAGTAAATCAACAACAAGTTGTGCATCTGGGTCTTCTAGTACTTTTGCAAAATAATTTAATAAATATTGAAAACTTACAGGAATATTAGCTCCTAAATGTGGAGAGTCAAATGAGATATACAAACGTGTTTCATGAGGCATACTATTTTGTTCCATATAAGATAAGGTATACCTAGCAATTAAGCCTCCCATACTTGGACCTATAATAACTAACTCTTCACTACCTACCTTTTGTGTATTTATAAGGTTTATTAGCTCTAATAACACCATTGCGTTACGTTGAATATAATCTGCACCTCCATCTATATTAGCTCCTCCTGTTGAATATTGAGGAAAGTTTAAGCCTATTGGATCAAACCCTTCATCCCTTAAAATATCGGCCATATTGTTACCATTAAAGTTAAACGAGTTGTACATATCTGCAATGCTTCTCGTATCTCCTGGATCAAAACCATCTATAAAAATAATTGGTTTGTCTAGAACGCCATCTATATTGTCTAAAAATATTTGGTACTCTCCTTGTCCAAAATAAGCTTGAGTTTCTTCATACCCTTGGTAACCAATAGTTGCTGTAATTGTTTGTGAAAAAGTTTGAAAACCAATCAATACAATAATAAGAAAGTAGATATTTTTCATAGTTTAATTTTTTCCGAAGATACTATTATTTCAATTATTCAAGACTCTCAATAATATCACTTAAAAAGGCATTCACATTAAACTCTGGGTTCTCTTTTAATCCTGTTCTTACAACAACCAAATCTTTTGATGGTATAATAAATACATATTGCCCTTGAAAGCCATTACACGAATACATATCTTTAGGAACATCTGGAAATTTCCCTTCTTTATTCATCCAAAAATGTCCTCCATATACTCCATTTGATCCATTGGTAGCTTCTTTTGTAAAATCAATCCAAGAAGTATCAATTAGTTGTTCACCATTCCAGTTTCCATCGTGTAGATACAGTAATCCAAATTTTGCCCAATCTCTTGTTGTTGCCCAACCGTAAGAGCTTCCAACATAATTTCCAGAGTAATCGGTTTCAATAATCATAGAATGCATTCCTATTTTATCGATTAAGTCTGAATACCAAAAATCTAAATATTCCTGATGTGATTTAAATTGATTTCGTATATATCTACTCAACAAATTAGTGGTACCACTCGAGTAATTCCAAGTATTATTTGGTTCGCCTACAAAAGATTTCTCCAATTGTAAAGTAGTCATATCTGGATCAATAAATAACATCTTGGTCGCATCGCAAATTTTAGTATAGTCTTCTTCCCACTCTAAGCCACTATTCATATTCAGAAGATTTTTAAGTGTTATGTTTTTACGGTCATCATTTTTCCATTCATCAAATAAATTTACTTGCTCCAATTCGACCATTCCTTGTTTTTCCATCACCCCAAGCACAGCACTAGTCACACTTTTGGTCATAGACCAACCCAATAACAAAGATTTTTCATCAAAACCATCTGCATACTGTTCCGCTATTATTTGATCTTTATAAATAACCAAAACAGATCGTGTTTTCATAACAACAAAATCTGAATCCACAAAGGCATCATTCACAGAAGCCTTTAACTTCTTATAATCAATATTTGAATACACTGTATCTTTTTGAGGTAAATTCCCGTAAGGGTAAGCAAGATTTGCAGGTGTTTTTTGTCTATTTGGAGTACTATACGTTTCTTGTTTAATTACAGCATTATTTGGTACAACAACTACTCCCACTCCTTCTCTATAAATAGCCTTTCTAGTTTTTATACCTAGAGAAGTAGATGAAACAGATTTTTTTCTTTCATCTACCTTATTACTTGCTAAATTCATGGAAGGTATATTATTGTCTTCCTTTTCTGTAAATTCCTGTGATCGCCCTGCAATAAACAAATGAGAGGCAACACTTTTAGATGAAAATCCGCTTAAAATATCTAACTTTGGATAGGTTGTGTAAGTATAGTATGCCCCTACAATAAATAATAATAGTGCAAAATATTTAATTAATCTTTTCATTTATATTTAGTTTTCTTGTTTTGAACCGCTACTCAACCAGACCATTCCTATAGCTGCTGAAATAAATGAAGCCGCCATAATCCCCACTTTTGCAATTTGTTTATGTTCTTCAGATTTAAATGCCAATTCTGAAATAAATATTGACATCGTGAAGCCTATTCCTGCTAGAAATGCAACACCATAAATTTGTTTCCAGGTGACTCCTTCCGGAAGCACAGCTATTTTCATTTTAACAACCAATCTAGATAATAAGGATATTCCAATAAATTTACCCAGTATAAGACCTCCTATAATTCCTAGAGAAATTGGATGCAATAACATTTCAACTACAGAGCCTTCTACATGAACTCCTGCGTTACTCAATGCAAATATTGGTAAAATAAAATACGCTGAAAAAGGGTGTAAGGCATGTTCTAATTTTTGCAAGGGTGTGTTAGCATCATCGTTTAGTTTTTCAATTTTAGAAATTAAATGTGCTTGATCGTTAGAAAGTAATGAGGCTTCTATCGTTGTTATATCTTTAAAATTATTTATTTTTTTTAGAAGTCTCGAAATATATTCACTCTCTTTAATTTTTGTTTTTGCTGGAATGGTTAGTGCAATCAAAACTCCAGCAATAGTCGCATGAACCCCTGAAAATATAAATGCCATCCAAACACCTGTCAAGCCTATTATACCATAAAAACTGGTTCTTCGCACACCAGCCAAATTTGCGGCTATAAGAATTCCAATAAAAAATGCTGCAGACAAAAGCTCACTATAGTTTATTGCTTCTGTGTAAAATATTGCAATTACTATTACCGCTCCTAAATCATCCGCAATTGCTAAAGCTGTTAAAAATATTTTAAGATTTAACGGAACTCTTTTTCCTAATAAAGCCAACAAACCCAATGCGAATGCAATATCTGTTGCCATCGGGATTCCCCATCCATCACTTACTTCTGGGTAATTAATCGTTATAATCGCATACATTAATGCGGGAAATACCATTCCTCCAACCGCAGCAGCAATAGGCAACGATGCTTTTTTCATAGAAGATAATTCACCTCCCATTATTTCTCTTTTTATTTCAAGTCCAATGGTAAAGAAAAACAACGCCATTAAGCCGTCATTGATCCAATGATGTAATGAAAGGTCAGACATATTAATATCTCCCCAAACAAACCCTACTTTAAATTCGTGCCAGATATAATGGTACGATTCGTAATATGCAGAATTCGCCCATACCAAAGCAATAATGGTTGCAAATATTAGAATGATTCCACCATACGCTTCTTCGTTTATAAAATTTTTAATTTTCATCATAACATTACATTTTATTTATTTTACACCTCTTTTCCATCCATTAATTTCTGAAAGAATTCTAAGTGTTTTGCAATATGAAATCCATCGGCCAAAGCGTGATGCACATAGATTGCCACATTCATTTTTTTCTTATCTCCTTGCTGAAACATTTTTCCAAATGTAATCTTTGGAGCGCTATCTTCCTCTTTAAAATTTCGAGCATGGGTTAATCCTGAAAAGGTGTTCCACGGAATGGAGGAATAATGTACTACATTTTTTTTTGAAGCATTCTCATTTAATCGCAATCCTACAGAATTTCTCACACCTTCAATTTCTAATTTTAAAGAAGAATTAAATTTATCAAATTCCTTATTAAATGTCACCGAGGTAAACCCAAACGTTTCATCTTCTCTTCCTATCGTAGTGGAAGCGTGCACCTCATCGTAAATAAGCACTTCATTGCCTTCAATTCTATAACGAAGTTCTTCAACTAAATTCACTGCCAATAATGACTTGTGAAGATAATAGGCAAAAAATGATTGTTTCTTTTCTTTTGAAATCTGATAGGCTTTCGTACAGTCAATTTCAGTTACAATCCCAAAAAAAGGCTCATCGTATTTTCTGAAAAAATCGAAATGCTCTTTGCGTTTCCATGTAAATTGATCAAGAATATTTTTTGTCATTTTTTGAATTAAAAACTATTAATAGTAAATTTTCACAACAATTTAATTTACATAATAAAACGGAAGATTTTCATAATTAACAATTAAAGATATTCTTTTCCAAAATCAAATTAGATAAAGAGATCATTCCTATATAATCCCCATTTTCTTCAACAGGAGCCATTCTAACTCCTATATTTATCAATAAGCTAGCTACATATCTTGAGTCCATATCAGCAGGTACACTAATCACTGGTTTTGTCATTATTTCAAAAACATTTACCTCCTCAAATGTTTTATCTTGTATAATTACACCTTTGATAAAGTCATGAACATTAACTATTCCATAAGCATCCTGTGAGTTACGTTTTTTAATTATTAGAGATTCAACTTTTTCTTTTCTCATTAATTCTACAGCCTCTTTTGCAGTAGCCATTCCATCAATCAGAATTATTTTTTTATTCATTACATCTTTTGCACTTCGAAAACTTGCTTTATCATACATATTTTTACAATTATATTTTTCTAAACTAGTTATAATAGGATTATAATTCTTGTAAATTTCTTTTTTTTACTTCAAAGAAACTCAACAACAGCAACATTGGTTAAAAATAATCGTCGCGTGCTTGATCTTTAAATTTTTTCATTTGACTTTCTAAACCAGCAATATGTTCGACTGGCATTACAAAAGCAATACCTGTACCTGGCTTATTAAATTCACCTGCTTTTTTAATTATTTCCATAAATTTTTCTACAACATGTTCTTCAACTAGAAATAAAATAATTTCTGTCTGAGCTTCAATTGTTAGTCCAAAAAATGATTTAGCTTCATGTATTCCAGTCCCTCTAGCAGGGATTATTGTAGCTCCTGTGGCTCCAGCTTCTTTCATAGCATCAACAACTTTATCACTAATGTTAGGTTTTACAAATGCTAAAATTAATTTAAATCGCATAATTATTGTTTTTATTTTTTAATAATTCGTTTTTTAATACTCATAAACTGCGCATAGCCTAACACAGTAATAATTGGAAATAAACTAGCAAATGCTATCAATCCAAAACCGTCTATAGCAGGGTTTCTTCCAGGTACTGCGCTAGATAATCCTAAACCTAACGCAGCTACAATAGGGACAGTTACAGTTGAAGTGGTTACACCACCTGAATCGTAAGCCAGTGCAATTAATTCTTTTGGCGCAAAAAATGTTTGTATAATTACAATAATATAGCCAACCATAATATAAATAAATAAAGGTGTTCCTGTTACAATCCTAAATGTACCTAAAGCTAAAGCAAAAGAAACACCTATAGCAACAGTTATTCTAAGACCCCAAGGCCTTATTATTCCACCTGAAACCTCTCCTGCTTTTATTGCGACAGCAATTAATGATGGCTCTGCTATTGTCGTTGAGAACCCAATTAATGCTGAAAATATATAAATCCAATAATAAGATTTCCAGTCTGTAAGAGTAGCACCGCTCGCTCCTATAAATGAAGGTTCAGACAATTGAGTAGCCATAATATTTCCTACTGGAAAAAGTGCTTTTTCTAAACCCATTAAAAATAATGCAAGCCCAACTACAACATAGACACCTCCAATTAACACTCTTTTTAAATGTGGAATTGGTTGTTTTAAAACCACAAGTTGAAAAAAAACAATTAATAGTAGAATAGGCAATACATCCCTAAGTGTATAAAACAGAATTATAATAAAATCTTTAAAATAATCAATCATTCATCAAAGTTATTATATTAAAACCAAAACATACCATAAGCCATTACAAAAATCATTGGTAATAATGATGCAAATGCAATTAAACCAAAACCATCAAGCAATGGGCTTCTTCCTTTAATCACAGTTGCAAGCCCTACTCCTAAAGCAGTTACTAAAGGTACAGTAATAGTGGAAGTTGTTACTCCACCAGCATCATAAGCTAATCCTATAATTTGCTCTGGTGCAATCATTGTCATTACCATAACCAACACATAGCCTCCAATTATTAAATAATGTAATGGCCATCCTTTTAAAATACGTAAAACCCCTATAACTATAGCTAGACCAACTGAAAAGGCAACAGTAAGTCGTAAACCCAAAGCGTACATATTCATAGTATCCTGATCACTAGCTATTAAACCAGCTCCAGATGAGATAACTGACGCCTCTTTTGCAACTGCAATTAAAGCTGGTTCAGCTATGGTTGTTGAAAATCCTAGCAGAAATGAGAATGCCATTAACCAAAAAAGACTCCCTTTTTTAGCTAAAGCAAATGCCATTGATTCCCCAATAGGAAATAAACCCATTTCAAGGCCTTCTATAAAAAGCATCAAACCTAAAATTACAAATAAAATACCAACAATCACTTCTCCAATTTGTGGAAAAGGCTGTTGTATTACTACACTTTGAAAAAAAACCACCACCACTATTATTGGAATAAGATCCTTAAAAGCAGCCCATAACTTTTTTAAAAATATTAAGAAATAGGGATTAAAACTCACTGTTCTTTTCGATTCTAATTAGACTGATCAAGAATTCTCATAAATTAATTTTAATTTACCGAAGTTTCAGGTTTATACTTCCCTTTACTCTTTCTTATTCTTACGGCTACTACTTTATACTCTGGACATTTTGCTTCAGAATCATGAACATCTCCTGTAATATTATTAATCATAATATCTGGAAAATGGAACGTTGTACTTAAAACCCCTTTATTTACCTGATCTGTTATTTTAGCTTTTACATCTACTTTCCCTCTTGGAGATTCTATACAAATAAAGTCACCTTCATTTATCAAATTATCCTTTGCATCTTGTGGGTTGATTAATAAATAATCATCAGATAAAATTTGTTTATTCGCCGTTCTACGTGTCATTGCACCGCAATTATAATGTTCTAATTCACGATTAGTTGTTAATATAAACGGATAATCTTTGGCATGGGATTTAAGCTCTTGCGTTTCTTCCCATTGATGGAATTCAAAATAGCCTTTCCCTCTTGTAAACTCTTCTGTGTGTAAAATTTGAGTCTCTGTGCCATCTTTTGCTACTGGCCATTGCATACCGTTAATCCCTAATCTCTCCCAAGAAATTCCTGCAAAAAACGGAACAATTTGAGAAATCTCCTCTAACATTCCATCGGGTGTATAATCAGCCTGAGCATAGCCCATTTTATTCATAATATCCACGATAATCTGACCATCGGCTTTAGCTCCATTTTGTACATCTACTACTTGTCTTACTGCTTGCACTCTACGCTCTCCATTGGTAAACGTTCCACTCTTTTCTAAGAAAGAAGCTCCCGGCAAGATTACGTCTGCATATTTTGTAGTTTCGGTCATAAATAACTCTTGAACAATAACTAAATCTATTTCATTTAAAGCTTTAATAATTTTCTGTGTATTAGGGTCTGTTTGCACAACGTCTTCACCAATAATCCAAATAGATTTTAATTTTCCATCTAAGGCTGCATCAAACATTTCGGGAATTTTATATCCTATTTCTTGAGGCACCTCCACTCCATAAAACTCATTGTATAACTTATTTACCTCCTCTTTAGTAATGTCTAAATACCCTGCTCCTTGATGTGGTTGTATTCCCATATCTGCTGAACCTTGAACATTATTTTGACCACGCAAAGGATTAACTCCCACGCCTCTTCTTCCTATATTTCCAGTAATCAATGCTAAATCTGCAATCTGAACCACTGTAAATGTTCCTTGCGAATGTTCCGTAACTCCCAATCCGTGGAATGACATTGCATTTGGAGCAGATGCATACGCAACGGCAGCTTCTCGCACTAAGTTTCTATCTACTCCTGAGACTTTTTCTAACTTGTCAATATCAATCGCTAGAATTTCTTTTTTGAAACCATCAAACCCTTCCGTTCTACTTTCGATAAATTTTTCATCTGCTACACCTTCCGTTATAATATAATAAAACATCATATTTAAGACCGCAACATTGGTTCCTGGTCGTAATGCTAAGTGGTAGGTTGCATATTTTGCCATTTCAGTACGGCGAGGATCAATTACAATAGTAACGTGACCTTCCTTCATTGAAAATTGTTTCAACTTTGCCCCCGTCACTGGATGTGCATCTGTCGGATTTGCACCAATCACCAAAATACAATTGGTATCTTTTAAATCGTCTATAGAATTTGTTGCAGCCCCCGTTCCGAAGGTAGTTTGCATCCCTAACGCTGTTGGCGAATGACAAACACGCGCACAACCATCAATATTATTAGTGCCAATTACTGCTCTAATAAATTTTTGCATCAGATAGTTCTCTTCATTCGTACATCTTGCTGAAGAAATTCCCGCAATAGAATCTGGTCCAAACTCTGTTTTATAAGAAGTTAATTTAGTTGAAATATATTCATAAGCCTCATCCCAAGAAACTTTTTCAAATTCGCCATTTCGCTTAATCATAGGCGAATCTAAACGCTCAGGGTGATCGTAAAATTTAAAAGCATAACGTCCTTTTAAACAAGTATGCCCTTCATTTACCTCTGCATCGAATGGTGCTGTAATACTCAATATTTCACCATTACTGGTAGCTACGTCTAGATTACATCCTACACCACAATAGGTACATATTGTTCTAGTGGTTTCTGTTGCTATAACTGATTTAGACTGAAACACATCTGAAATCGCCGAAGTTGGACACGCCTGCGAACAAGCGCCACAACTCACACAATCTGAATCCATAAACGATTGATCCAAACCTTTAATAATATGCGTATCGAAACCACGCCCTGCCATACTCAGCACAAACTGACCTTGAACTTCATCACAAGCACGAATACATCTAAAACAATTGATGCATTTAGATAAATCTGAAGTCATATACGGGTGACTCAAATCTTTTGGAGTGTCTAAATGATTGGCTCCTTCAGGGTAGCGAACATCTCGCAAACCTACTATTGCAGCAACATCTTGTAATTCACAATTTCCATTAACCTCGCAAGTTAGACACAAAAGCGGATGGTCTGAAATTACTAATTCAATAATATTTTTTCTTAATTTCTGAATATTTGGAGTATTCGGGTAAATGTATTGTCCTTCTCCAATGGGTGAATGACACGAAGCCATCGCTTTTGTTTTCCCTCCTTCTTCAAGTGCTACATCCACACTACAAACTCTACAAGACCCAAAGGGATCTAGGTTTGGGGCATCGCATAAAGTAGGTACTGGTTTCTCTCCAATGTGACGTTTCATAAACGCTAACATAGTTTCACCATCCTTTATCTGGTAGGGTTTGTTATCTATATATGCTAATTTCATATCCTATTATTTTTTATTAACAGTTGGCATTAACCCCATCAATTTTTTATTTAATTCTTCTCCTCTTAAATTACGTCCAATAATAATTCCATTTTTATCAATAAGTATGTTGTCTGGAATTCCATTTACCCCATAAATATATGATGCTAAATTCTCTCTTCCTTTTAAATCACTTACGTGTTTCCATTTCAAATTATCTTTTTTAATAGCATTTATCCAATTTTCTTTTGTCTTATCTAAAGAAACTGCAAAAATTTCAAATCCTTTTTTCTTATACTTATTGTAGGTTTTAACTAGTTCAGGATTTTCTTTTCTACAAGGTAAACACCAAGATGCCCAAAATTCAAGAAGAATTATTTTTCCTTCTTGATTTGAAAGTCTCTCAATTTCTCCCTTTTGATTATTCATTGAAAAATCAATATAACTTTCTCCAATCTGTGGGGTTTCAGCTATATCTAATCCTAAATATTTAGATATTTTTTTACCGTATAAAGACTGTTTATTATCAACAGAAAAACTATCAAAGAGTTTAGTAGTTTTTTCTTTTCCAAACACTGGCGCCATAATTGAAAGGTTATGAGCACTTAATATATTATTAGGATAGTTTTCAATAAAATCCAATTCGCCTGTAATTACATCTTCATAAGTTTTTAATACCTTAGTATTATTTCTTAATATAGTCGCTAAACTATCTGTAATTGAACCCATGACAATTGCATCCTCAAAATTTGAACTAGAAGCATCAAAGTACATTTTATTATTTTCTATCCATATTGTTTTAGGTGTATATTTGTCTCTCCAAAGAATTATTTTAATAGGTAATTCGGTAAATTTTGTATTAAAAAAGAATGTATTATCACTAACTTTTGCAGAATCAGTGATTTTTTTTAATTGCGGATTTTGCAATAATATATATGCCCCATCCTTTAAACCTTTAGTCTTACCATAAAGAGAAAACTCATTTGTATTTTGACTAAAAGAAGAATTTGCTATTAACAAAATTAAAAATAATATTATATTTTTCATAAGTATTTTTTTACTTGTTGCTACTTAAAATATTCTTTCAATTCATCTTCAAAATACATCATCGCATTTTTTACAGGAAGTGGTAGCCCACCACCTAATGCACATAAGGATCCTTGTTCTAACGTATCTAACAAATCATTAAACAACTCTTTATCTATTTGATAATTTTCTTCTGTTCTGGCTTTAGTCAGTAATTCCTGTCCTCGCTTTGAACCTAATCTACAAGGAAAACATTTTCCACAACTTTCAACAGATGTAAATTCAAATAGATGTTCTAAATATTCAATCATTGGAAAGTCTTCAGGAATACAAACTATCGTCGCATGTCCTAATAAAAACCCTGCGTTGGCAAAAGATTCAAAATCAATACTTAATTCGTTAATTTTATGAACAGGAACAATTCCTCCCAAAGGCCCACCTGTATGAAAAGCCTTTACTGGCGCATTAAACCCTCCACCCAATTTATTGATTACAATATCTAAAGATGTTCCCATTTCTACTTCATAAATCCCGGGATTATGAAAAAACCCATCTAAGGAAATCAACTTGGTTCCTTTAGATTTTTCAGTACCTAGCTTAGCATATTCCTTCCCTGAGGTCTTAAAAATATAATAAAGCGCTGCAAGGGTTTCTACATTATTCACTACGGTTGGTTTTCCAAACAACCCGCTTTGGGCAGGAAATGGAGGACGAATCCTCACCTCTGGTCGCTGTCCTTCAATAGAAGAAAGCAACGCCGTTTCTTCACCACAGATATAAGAACCTTGCGCTCTAATTATTTTAAAATGAAAATCGAAACCACTTCCTAAGATATTTTCTCCTGCTAATCCTAGTGCTACTAATTTATCAATTGCCTCTTGAATAATCACAGCCGAATCTGGATACTCAGCCCGAATGTATAAAATCCCCCAATTGGAATCTATCGCATACCCTGCGGCAATCATTCCGAACAAAACCAAAAACGGTTGTTTCTCCATTAAATACCGATCTGAATAAGCTCCCGGATCTCCTTCGTCTGCATTACAAACAATATATCGCATATCGGCAGGAGTATCTTTAGCACTTTTAAGCTTGATTCCCATTGGGAATCCTGCTCCTCCTCTACCTCTTATTTGTGAATCTTGAACTTCTGCTAAACATTGCTCTGGAGTTCTTTTTAAGGTTTTTTTAATTAATTCTTTTAAAAAATCTAAGCCTTCAAATTTCCCTGTTAATGTCTCTGCACAACAAGATTCTACATGATAATTATCTTCATGTTTTATCATCCCATATTTTATAATTTGGGATATTTCTACGGAAGACTTTGCCGAATAATTCTTCCCGTCATAATGAAAGGCTCCATTTTCGTGACATCTTCCCAAGCAAGTCATATGTCCTATTTCTGAAACGTCCAAATGTTCTTCCAATGCTTCCTGAACTTGATTTTGAGTTCCTGCACACAAACAAGCCGACCCATTACAGACATACGCTTTCTTCCCTTTATTTTCAGGCTTCATAAAATCGTAAAAAGTAGCCACACCAAAAGCATTAGCATCACCCATAAGAAATTCTTCTGAAAGCCTTTTTAAGTCAGCATCAGACACCGTTCCTGTCTCTTGAGCAAGCGCTCCCATTTTATTAAAAAGGTTATTTTCAATCCCTTTTCTTCTTGATAATTCTCTTAAATTTTTGGACATATATTTTAACTCGCTTTGTTTTTAGTATTTGTATTTTTTATTCTTTGTGGATTCGAATAACAAGTAGCTCTTTCATCTCGGCAAAAAGCAAATAATGAAATCCCTAATTCTTTTGCATAATCAACCGCCAAAGAAGATGGCGCCGAAACCGCTGCTAATATTGGAATTCCTGCTTTAAAACACTTAATAACAATCTCATAAGAAACGCGACCGCTTACCGTTAATACCGATGCTTCTTTTAGCTTTTCTGAAAGGATTAATTTTCCAATTACTTTATCTACCGCATTGTGCCTTCCTATGTCTTCCATAGCAGTTATCATACCTCCTTGAATAGTGAAAGCTGCTGCTGCATGAGTTCCGCCAGATTGATGAAAACTATGCTGTTGATCGTTCATTTTTTCAAACAAACCATTTAATAAACTCAAGTCTAAAACCTTTTTATCATCGATGGTTTTTCCTAAAAATGACAAGTCACTTAACTCTGTTCTTCCACAAATCCCACAAGAGGAAACCGATAATAAGGATCTGCTATTTGAATAGCCTTCGCCTAATTCCTCCTCTGGAATGGCAAGATCTACAATGGTAATAATACCATCTTCATTCTCTTTTTTAAGAATAATATCGGGATTAAAACTTCGGTTTTTAAGTATCCCTTCAGAATGTAGCATCCCCCGAACCAAATAAATATCCTCACCTGGAGTCCTCATAGAAACGGTAAAAGGCTTGTTGTTAATATTGATTTGCAAGGCCTCCTCTACAGTAAGTGTATCAAAAGCTTTCTTTACTGAATTACTTTCAAATTTTCTTGCCTGATAATTTCTTGTAGCCATAAGGGTTTACAGATTATAGCAACGAAAATAATGTATTTTTTTGGTTAAAGCAATCTATAATTTTTAGGATGATTTTCTAAAACTTCAAAAATCGTTTTATCCAACTCATTTTAGTGTGTGTGTGCGGATAATATTTTAGTGGTAATTCTATAAATGTTGGTTTATCTAAAATGCTTTTATAATGTGTAAATACCTTAAAACCAGCTTCGCCGTGGTAACTTCCTAAACCACTATTTCCTACTCCACCAAATGGTAAATTACTATTTGCAATATGCATTACGGTTTCATTTATAGCACCTCCACCAAACGAAATTTCTTTTAAAATTTTCGCCTTTGTATTTTTACTACTTGTAAAAACATAACAAGATAATGGGGCAGGCAGCTTGTTTATTTGCTGAATTGCACTCTCTAAATCTGAATACGAAATAACAGGAAGTATTGGGCCAAAAATTTCGTCCTGCATCACAGCATCATCAAACGTAACATTATGCAATACTGTTGGTTGAATATATCTTTCTGAAGCGTTTATTTCACCTCCATAATATATTTTGTCAGCATCAATTAACTGTGATAATCGCTCTAAATTTCTATCGTTTATAATTTGTGTATAGTTTCCGTTTTCTACTAAAAAGTTTTCTTTTTTAATTTCAGCTGTAAGGAGTTTTAAAAATTCTTGCGCAATACTTTTATGAACCAACACATAATCTGGTGCGACACACGTCTGACCCGCATTTAGAAATTTTCCCCAAACCAACCGTTTTACTGTCATTTTTAAATTACAATCTTCAGTAACAATTGCAGGGCTCTTGCCTCCTAACTCTAAGGTTACTGGAGTTAGCTGTTTTGCTGCGGCTTGATACACTATTTTACCTACTTGCGGACTTCCTGTAAAAAATATCTTATCGAATTTTTGATTGAGCAAATCTGTAGTTTCTGGGATTCCCCCTTCCACTACCTTTAAATAGTTAAGATTAAAATTTTCATTAATCAGTTTTGCCATCACCGCACTAGTGTTAGCCGCTAACTCACTTGGCTTTATAATTACTGTATTTCCTGCTGCCATAGCAGCGATTACAGGCGCAAGTGTTAGTTGATAAGGATAGTTCCAAGCACCAATTACCAAACACACTCCCAAAGGTTCGGGGATTATATAACTTTTTGCAGGAAAGTTGAGCATATTGGTTCCTACCCGTTCAACCTTCGCCCACTTTCGTAAATTTTTTTTTGCATCTTTTATATCTTGATACAATAGGGCTAGTTCGGTTGTATAGGTATCGAATTCAGATTTTTTGAAATCTGAATAAATAGCTTCGTATAAAAGATTTTCATTAGATTTCAATAAAGCATCTAACTTGTTTAATTGTTCTATGCGAAACTTAAGTTCTTTAGTTTCGTGAGTATTAAAATAGGTTCTTTGTTTGGATATGAGTTGATTCATTAATATAAATTTATCTTTTTTTATAACCAATTTTTATTCTTTGTTTATCTTCAGGTTGAGATAATAGCTGCTTAATTACAGCATATATTTCACTAAACTGCTCATTATTTTTAGATTCCATTTTTTCAATCTTAATCAAAATCTCTTCATAATTATTCGCCAGTTTTCGTAATTCCACAAAAGTTTCAATTATCTGAACACTCATTTTAATGGCTATTTCACTATTTAATATACTAGATAACATTAAGATTCCATGCTCTGTAAAAGTAAAAGGAGGATATCGGAAGTGTTGATTCTGTTGTAAGGTGCCAAAATGGTTCCTTAAAGAATGGAGTTCTTTTTTTGTTAGTTCAAACATGAAGCTTTCAGGGAAACGATTCAAGTTCCTCCTTACTTGTCTCTTTAATTGTTTTGTTTCCACTCCAAAAAGCGATGCCAAATCTTTATCTAGCATTACTTTTTGATTTCGAATAACATAAATTCTATCTACAATTAATTCATTCGGGATTGAAACATCTTTACTCATAGTGATTAATAATTCACTAAAAATACTATTTCATAAACAAACAATCAATAAAATCTGTGAACAAATGAAAAAGTAAGCCTACGGAAATAATCCGAAATTTTTTAAAATAGAACAGCACTACATAAACACCCATGGCATAATAAGAATGTAAAATGTGAAAATTAATGCTACAACGATTTGGTGAGTAAATAGGATCTGCTAGTAAATGATCAATATCTACTAGCATTGTAGCAATCATTATTAGCCAAGCTTTTTTCCAATGGTTTCTAAAAAAGACATAGGCAATGAGTCCTGGAAATAAAAGATGTAAACTGTAATGGAGTGTTTGTTGAAGCATTATTTACAACTACCCCCTATCCCGACTAAGAATACGGTATTCCTCATAACATTCGCTAATCGCATCTAGGATTTGAAGATCGTTAGCGGTTCGTATAAAATCTTTTGAGTAACTACAATTATTCAATATTTCATCAATATCAACTCTTTCTAATTGCAATACTGCCATTAAGGTTTCTCTATCAAATTTACTTTGTAATAATGCTCTAATTTCATCATCCTCCTTCATCTTCCGAAGTTTTTTCATTTGATGAGGGCGCTTTCCGAAGACATTATATAAAAAATCTGCTGGATTAAATATTGAACTCAACACCTTACTAACTGCTCCCGGCTGTGAGTTTCCTCCTTCGTAACCAGAACCAACACCAGCAATTCTATATCTATGATTGTCGTAAATAGGAATTAACTTTGCATCTATTTCTACATAACCGGTTAATTGTATCGGACGAACTAGCACCTCTTCAAGAGCAATACTTAACTCTGTCATTTTAATTCTAATTTCTCCAAACTTCAACCAGTCATTAGTAACACGAACTCGAATAGATTTAAACCCTAAATATGAAAAATACAACGTGTCATTTACACTTGCACGTATTTTAAATGCCCCTTCTTTACCTGATAGAGAGCCTTTTACTGTATTAAGATTTACCACATGAACATTTACCAAAGCCACATTGTTAGATGCGTTTAATACTTTTCCGGAAATTGAAGTCTCCTCTTGAGACCATCCTGTAATAGTAATAAAGCTTAATAAAAGAAGTAAAAATGTTTTTTTCATAGTCTGCCGTAAATGTAACGCATTAGACTTTATTTTAATACTAAAGTTTTTTTTATAACAAAAAATTAAGATTTAATTTCTTCGGCGTCTGCCACCTGTACCAGAGTTATTAGGTCTGTCACTTTTTCTTCGACTTCTCCCTTTAAAGCCAGAATTATCACCATCTCTACTTCCTTCTTTTCTTCCACCGCTTCTGCCTCCTTCTCTTTTCTCTCCATCACCTCTTCTATCATCTCTCCTTCTATCATCTCTTCCTCCTCCGTCACTTCTTCTGTCGTCTCTTCTTCCTCCACTACGTTTTTTAAAACCTCCACGGCTTCCTCCACGATCTCGATCTCCTCCTCTTCCACGATCTCTTCCTCCACGTCTTCCTCTTCCGGTGTCTTTTGATATTTCTACGGAAACTCTTCTCCCTTCCAATTCAAAATCTTTAAAGAAATTCATCACTAATTCTTGATGCTTGGTATCGGTATTAAAAAATGAAAAGCTTTCTTTTACATCTACTTTATAGAGATCATCTTTTTCTAACTGAAGCATTTCTTTTAAGAAGTCTTTCAAAGTCATCCAATCAAAATCATCTTTTTCTCCAACATTAATGAAATAACGAACTGAATCTTCAGACCCTCCTTCAGACGTATCTCCTACAGAAGCATTTAAATCTTTCGATTTTTTGTAGTAATTATAGAAACGTGTAAATTCTACAGAGAATACTTTTTTAATCAATTCTTCTTTCGAAAACTCTTCTAACACTTCATTTATATTAGGAAGGTAGGCATCAATCTCGTGATTGATTTCAGTTTCTTTTATTTTATTTGCTAAATGAAACAATTGAACTTCACAAATTGCCATTCCTGAAGGAACATCTTTTGCTACAAATTTCTTTTGAATCATTTTTTCAATCGTGTGAATCTTACGACGCTCACTTTTCGAAACAATCACCATCGAAATACCTGTCTTACCAGCCCTACCTGTTCGTCCACTACGGTGCGTGTAGGTTTCAATTTCGTCTGGCAATTGATAATTGATAACGTGTGTAATATTTTCAACATCAATTCCACGTGCAGCAACATCTGTAGCTACCAACATTTGAATTTGTCTGTTTCTAAAAGATTTCATTACCAAATCACGTTGGTTCTGACTTAAATCACCGTGTAATGCCGCAGCGCTATATCCATCTTCAATTAATAACTCGGCTACTTTTTGTGTGTCTCTTTTGGTACGACAAAATATTACTGAAAAAATTGAAGGATTTGCATCTGCCAATCTTTTTAAAGCTTGGTAACGATCTCTTGCGTTTACTAAATAATATTCGTGAGAAACATTTTCTGCTCCCATGTTTTTTCCACCCACAGTTATTTCAACTGGTTCGAACATAAACTTTTTAGCGATAGCCGAAACTTCTCTTGGCATGGTTGCACTAAACAACCAAGTGCTTTTGTCTTTAGGAGAGTGTGAAAGAATTTCAGTTATATCTTCATAGAAACCCATGTTCAACATTTCATCGGCTTCATCTAGCACACAATATTCAATTTTTGAAATATCGATCATGCGTCTGCCAATCATATCTTTCATTCTTCCGGGAGTTGCCACAATAATCTGTGCTCCTTTTTTAATGTTACGGGCTTGATCTGTAATGCTGGCTCCTCCGTAAATTGCCACTACATTTAAACCTTTGTAGTATTTTCCGTAGTTTTTAATTTCGTTGGTAATCTGCAAACAAAGTTCGCGAGTTGGTGAAAGGATAAGTCCTTGTGTAGTGCGGCTTCCTACGTTAATTTTCTGAAGCATCGGAAAACCAAATGCTGCTGTTTTTCCGGTACCTGTTTGCGCTAAAGCCACCATGTCGGTGTCTTTTTCTAATAAAATTGGAATTGCTTTTTCTTGAACTTCAGATGGAGTTTCAAACCCCATGTCTGTGATGGCCTTTAGAATATTTTCATCAAGACCCAATGCTGTAAATTTACTCATTGTAGTATATTATATAATTTATTTGTGTGTTGGTGTAGAAGTACAATCGACAAATAAATCCTATACTACTTCTTTCAACACTACCTCACCCTGAGGATTTTGAAGCGGCAAAGATAGTGTTTTTATTTAGATCTCGGTCATTTCGATACGTCCGCTTTGGCGAACACTCAATGACCTTTGATTGTTACTATATGAGTACCCTGAGTGTGCCGATTTTTCTTCGGGATGTATCGAAGGGTGCGGTTTAAGATAAAAATTTAATTAATAATCTAACTGCTTTTCCTCTATGTCCAATTTCGCTTTTTTGCTCTAAAGTCATTTCAGCAAATGTTTTTTCAAATCCATTAGGTTGAAAAATGGGATCGTAACCAAATCCTGCGTTTCCTCTTGGTTTATCAGCAATCTCACCTTCACACACACCTATAAATAGTTCTTCTTTGCCGTCTATTATCAAAGAGATTGCTGTTTTAAATCTAGCTTCTCGATTGTTCTTATTTTCTAAGTTCTTTAAAAGTTTAGACATATTAGCTTCCGAATTATTATCAGAACCCGCATATCGAGCACTGTAAACCCCTGGTTCATTGTTAAGTGCTATAACTTCTAACCCTGTATCATCAGCAAAACAATTGTAGCCATACTTTTCTTTTACATAGGTAGCTTTTAAAAGCGCATTCCCTTCAATGGTTTCTGAAGTTTCTGGAATATCTTCATTACAACCAATATCTGTTAAGCTCAACAGCTCAATATACGAAGGCATCAATGCTTTTACTTCTTTTAGTTTGTTTTTATTGTGGGTGGAGAAGACGATTTTCATAACTTCCCGCAAAGGCGGGTATCTTTTAAATTTATATTATTTCTAAATAATTCCTATTTTAGTTTTTAAAACTTCTTCTTATAAAGAATACGAAAATACAAAATTAATCGCACCCAAATCTAAGATACCCGCCTACGCTAAAACTACAGAGAATTTAAAACGAAGTTATAAAAAACACTTCTTTCTTTTTCAATAATTACTTCTTTCTTTGTGTAACTCTGAGCTTCTCTGCGTAACTTTGTGTACTAAGAAATTTTACGAATTATTAATGAGTTACCCTCCTACGCTAAAGCTATGGAGGATTAAGATGAAAATAACAATATTAACAGGAGCTGGAATGAGCGCCGAAAGCGGCATCAAAACCTTTAGAGATAGTGGAGGTTTGTGGGAAGGGCACGATGTAATGGAAGTTGCCTCACCTCAAGGCTGGAATGCAAACCCAGAATTGGTTTTAGACTTTTATAACCAACGTAGAAAACAATTGCTCGAGGTAACACCTAACGCTGCACATATTGCTTTAACTGAACTTGAAAAAGAACATCGAGTTTCAATCATTACTCAAAATGTAGATGACCTTCACGAGCGAGCAGGAAGCACTAAGGTATTACACTTGCACGGCGAATTGTTTAAAGTAAGAAGTACTGTTATTGAATCTACTATTCTCAATTGGAAAAAAGACCTCAACATTGGAGATATTTGTAAAAATGGTTACCAACTGCGACCTCATATTGTTTGGTTTGGAGAAGCTGTCCCTGAAATGGATAATGCTATACGGATTGTGATGCAAGCAGACATCCTTATTATTATCGGGACTTCTATGCAAGTATACCCTGCTGCAAGTTTATTACAATATGCGCCTTCGGAAGCAAAAATCTATTTTGTAGATCCAAAACCTTCGATTAGTTCTACCGAAAAAATTATGGTTTTTGCTGAAAGTGCTACAAGTGGTGTAGAGAAAGTTGTTAAATTGATTGGGGAGATGAATTAATTAGAAGGTTGGTGTTATTCAAAGCCACAGGCGAAGAATCTCATACATTGAAAAGATTCTTCGCTGCGTTAACTTCGCTCTGAATGACAATTTATTCACTACCTTTACCATAACAGACTCTAAGCCAATCTATCCTTACTAACCAACCATTTTAAAAATGAAATTATTTTTACTAAATTCCTTTCCTAATCTTAGAAAACCACTTCTTGGTGCAACAGCAGCAATTATGGCTATGGCTGGTGTAAACGCACAGAATGCTTCTGGAACTGTAGAATTTCATGCAAGTAATAGTAATGGTAATGTTAACGTTGAATTAGTAGATGGACGAGCGGAAAGTTTAGAAACAAGCGATATTTATGATATCAATGGAAACACTAACGAGGCAATTCCTTTTAATTGGAATGTTTTAGGTGTAGAAAATTATAATAATTTAGAAAACATAGTTTTTCCAAACCCATCAAACGAACTTCACGCATTTTTCAAAAATGTTGGCGAAGTTGATGCAAGAACATACAACATATTAGGACAACAAGTAAGCACTCCACAAATTATCAATCATGGAAATATTACTGAAATTTCTGATCCTATGAATGGATTCGCAGATGGTATGTACATCATCAAAGTTGTTGGCGAACAAGGCGAATCACAATCAATTAAATTTCTTAAAAATAATAGAATCATATCTAGAGATAATGGTATTTCTCCCAATTTAGAACGAACTCTAGAAAACAAATCAAGAAGTCCATCAGGGCAAAACCGAATGGTTGACAATTATAACATTGTTTGGAATAATGGTTGGGGAGTTCTTGCAGGTAATCAAAACGTAACTATAGTTCCTGGCACAGGAAATGTCATCGAAGTTAGTGCAGATGCAATGGAAGATCCATTTTATACTTACAACGCAAGTATTGTTAATGGGACTAGCGGGACTGCAACATATAATGTTGATGGTGGACCAACATATCAAACAACTTTTCCAAATACAACGTTTTCTCTAAGCGACATATTGTCACAATTTGATATCGTTAATGCTGTTGATGATCTTAGTGGAAACTTAAACATTAACGGACCAGGATACGATTTTAATACTGCATTAAATTTAACCATGGATGGAGAAGGAGAAATCATTGTTAATGGCGGACCTTTTGATGTTGGCACAAGCACAGGTTTAGGAGATCAAGCAGTATTAACAGAATTAAATGGAACTTCACAAACAGGAATAAATGTTTTAGCAAGAAACACGCAAACAAACCAAACCTGGAATTTAACTGAAGAAAATAACGATTTTGTTTTCTTTCAAGATTTAACAACAAACAATCCAACTACTTATGAATTCACCGTAAATAGTACAGAAGGGGACGATGCTCCATTCTTAGAAACCATTGTAAACGATCCAGTTTTCGAAGGAAGCAATCCAACATTAGTTGTTGATGTAATCCCTGTACCGAATGAAGTTGACATCACTACAACTGCAAGAGATTACGAAACACTTGCAACCATTTCCGGTGCAACAATCAAATATTACGATGCAAGTAACAACAACCTATTAGCTACAGGCGTAACAGATAGCAACGGCAGAGTGACCGTGAACGATATTGTAGGTGGCCAAGATATATACCTTGAAATAAGTAAAACAGGATATCAAACTAAAGGAAACAAACCAATTTACATCGATTTAGTTGACACCGTTGGTGAAATGACCGACACATTAAACATAACTGGAGTGCAATTAAAATATTACGATGACGGAGAACCAATTACTGCACCTATATTAAACGCATATCGACCATTAGCAGATAACACTCCCCTAGCACTTGATGATTATAAAAAACATTATCCTTCAAGTCCAGATAGAGCAGCGCACATAGCTCACGAAGAAGACCTTCTAGCATTATTAGGTAAAGCAGGCGCATTAGATGCGAGTTCAACAACTCCTTATCCAGATCCAACAACAAACGGAACTTATGCGTTATACCAACCATATCCAGAAAATAGAAACACACCTTCAACCATAGGAACAAACGTAACTAATTATAATGGAACAGGAACAGGAACAGGAACAAAAGTTTTATCAAATGGAAATTTAATCACATTTTACACTCAAGTATATAATCTTGGAGGACTAGATTGGTCAGCTACAGATCACGAACATGGAAATGCCTATGGTTTTCCTCTTCTTAGCGTATCATGGGCCACAAGTAGAGATCCTGTTGCTGCAATAAATGTTCCTGTAGCAGAATCTGAAACCGATCAGAAAGTAATGAGTATGTGGTTAAGATTGCAAGAATTAAACTACAACACTACAGATACTAATGGAGATCTTATAGATTATCAAATGACATATAATTTTGAAAATTAAATTATTAATAAACTCGAACTCCATTAATAACATTATTAGAAACTAAACTATCATCATATATATCAAATTGATCAATAGAAAACGCATAACAACAAACTTGATCATAAACATTAGGAATAGATACCTGAACTGAATTTACACAATAATCGTTATATTGTCCCCAAGTATCATTAGTTGTTTCTAAAATATTACTACAACCAAATTCTGATTGTGATTGAGGTATATTATTTATTAGTTGACTAAAATCGCAAACTTGAGGAGTAAATACACCACATCTTTCATTAGGTAAATAAATAACTTCATCGCCATCAATCACATAATCACACCAAGGATCTCCTGTTTCTATAAGAGGAGCAGAGTTACATCTAAAATATGAATTAACTAACAAAGGATCAACACCAAGAGTAGTTTCTGTAATGTTTAAAACTAAAGGGTTTCCATTATCAACATTTCCTCGGAAACATTGTAAGTTAATATCGCTTAAAGGCAAGGCCAACTCGTTACAATTTAAAGTGTTACAATAAAATTCTTCTTTACATAAAGTATCTAATTTCTTAAATGATGTTGACTCTGGACATCCGTATGCAGTACAGTTGACATTCAGACGACCTTAGGAAGGGAGAATCTCTCTGTTTGAAAAAGATTCTTCGCTATGCTCTGAATGACATTGTCACTCTGAATGTCATTTTCATTCCATAGTATCAAACAAAAAAAACCTAAACCTAACTCTCACCTCTTAACTCTTCACTACCTTTGCACCTTCGTTCACCGAAGCCTTGGCGAAGGTGATTCAATCAAATTTTCAAGATATGTCAACCCACTCACTAAAAGCAATATCACCTATAGACGGGAGGTATGCTTCTAAAACAAGTTCGTTAATTCCTTTCTTTTCTGAAGAAGCCTTAATAAAATATCGTGTTCAAGTAGAAGTTGAATACTTTATTGCTTTGGTGGAGTTGAAACTACCGCAACTAAGTGGTTTTGATACTTCTATTTTTCCAGAATTACGAACTATTTACAGTCAGTTTTCAACAATAGATGCTGTAAAAATTAAGGACATAGAAAAAGTAACCAACCACGATGTAAAAGCGGTGGAGTATTTTATTAAAGATAAATTTGACGATTTAGGACTTGAACCATACAAAGAGTTTATTCATTTTGGATTAACTTCGCAGGATATTAATAATACAGCGGTTCCTTTATCTTTAAAGGAAGCAATGAACGAGGTATATGTGCCTCAATTATTAGAAGTAAAAAATAAATTACAAGCCTTGGCTACCGATTGGGCAGATATCCCAATGTTAGCCAGAACCCACGGACAACCAGCTTCTCCTACACGGTTAGGAAAAGAAATTGAAGTATTTGTAGTTCGGATAGAAGAGCAATTTGATTTACTAAACGACATAAAAAGTGCGTCGAAATTTGGCGGTGCAACGGGAAATTTCAATGCACATAAAATAGCCTATCCAAATGTAGATTGGAAAGCTTTTGGACAAAAATTTGTTCAGGAAAAATTAGGTTTACACCATTCCTTTCCTACTACGCAGATTGAACATTACGACCATATGGCTGCTTTGTTTGACTGCTTAAAAAGAATTAATACCATACTTATAGATTTAGATCGTGATATCTGGGCCTATGTTTCTATGGATTATTTTAAACAAAAAATTAAAGAAGGTGAAGTAGGTTCTAGTGCAATGCCTCATAAAGTGAACCCGATAGACTTTGAAAATAGTGAAGGAAATTTAGGAATTGCCAATGCTTTATTTGAGCATCTTTCTGCAAAGCTTCCTATTAGTAGAATGCAACGGGATTTAACTGATAGTACGGTACTTAGAAATATTGGAGTCCCAATTGGGCATACCTTAATTGCATTTCAATCTACCTTAAAAGGATTGAATAAATTATTACTGAACGAACCTAAATTCGCAGAAGATTTAGAAAATAACTGGGCGGTTGTTGCTGAAGCGATACAAACCATATTAAGACGTGAAGCCTATCCAAATGCGTACGAAGCGTTAAAAGGATTGACACGTACCAATGAGAAAATCAACGCTCAATCCATTGCTGATTTTATAGAAACCTTAGAAGTTTCAGAAAGTGTTAAGGAAGAGATGCGAGTAATTACTCCTTCAAATTATACAGGGATATAAAAAAGACCTGCTCGGTTTTAAAAACCTAGCAGGTCTAGTAACTGTAATAATTCTTCTTTTACATATCGAATAAACTTCCTATTGATTTTAATTTAGAAATATCTATATCTCCTTTTTCAATAGAGTTCATTAGTTTTATCATTTGTCCAGGTTGCATATTATCACCCAAGAGACGGAACAATGCAAAGCCTTTTTCATCGTCACTTGCAAAAACAATGATTTCATTGATTGCATCTTCTTCGCCTAAATATTTAAGAACAGCTCCTTTATTTTTAGAACCAAACTTCATTAGGGTTTTATATTGCTCCTGATTAATTATATCTTTTAGTTCTTGCTTCTTTATCTCGTAATTAGCAGCATTTTCACCTTTTATTGGAAAAGCAACCACATTTATTTTCTTAACCGTTGCCAATATATCCTTTTCTTCTTGAGTCAAACTTTCACTATCAGCTTGCAATAAACTTGCAGCGATATCCACCTTTAAAAAAGAATCATCATCTTGTCTGTCTACTAAATAACGCTGCAAAGATTTCTCGTTACCACAACTAAATAATGTAAGTACAGCCAATCCAATTCCTATTATATATTTCGCAAGTATCATATCTTATGTTTTTCTACGTTCTTCAATTCTTCGCTTCCAGGCATATTAAGGTCACTGGTAAGTTTAGAAATTTTCTTTAAATCTATATTTCCAGCAATACTCATAATAATGGTTCTTTCTTCTCCATCTATATTTCCAGTAAGGTGCATTAACAACTCACTTACATGATTGTCATCACTTCCTTCTTTTGAATAGAATTTAATATTTTTTCCATCATCTTTAATTCGCATAAGCTCTGACAATCCTTTTGAACTGGATAAATATTTAGCTACGGCTGCATCCATTCGCTTAGCTACTTCTTCGTTTTCTGTAGTGTAAATTTTAATACTTTCAAGATTGTTTACCAAATCTAAATATTCTTTAGTTTCTGGGTCATCAGACTGTAAGTCAATCTTAGATAAAAGCTTGAACATATTTTTGGTAACCACAACTGTAGTTACATCGTTTTCATCTTCGAAAGCATCGAAGGCATTTTGAGCACTCACCATTATAGGTGTTACTACTAGGGCTATTAAAATTGCTAACTTTTTCATTTTGTTTTAAGTTTAATTATTGACCTACCCGAATGAATTTTCATATAAAGGCAGGCGGGTTAATGAATTATTTTAAAATTTTATTTTTGGCTTCTGTAAATTCACCTAAGACTGCCAATTTTTGGGTTCCCTTGTTAAAACTTTTTGAAAGCAATAACAATGTTTCTTTTGTTTTATTAAATTCTGCTAGGGCTATTTGTTCTTCTTGTGTTAATTGATTTCCAGAAAACTGAAGACCAACGACTCCCAAAACTATAACTATTGAAGCAGCTATGGACAGCCACCATCTATTAGAGGTATTCTTAACTTCAGGAAGTGTAATTTCTCTTTCAGAAACTTCTTCTTTGGCATTTTTTAATCCTATAAATAAACTTTGATAGGCTGCTAAATGTGGCGCTACATTATTTCCAGTAAAGTATTCTCTTAATGAGTTTTCTTGCTCTAGGTTTGTTTCACCTTCAAAATAAGCATCTAATAAGGATTCTATTTTAGCTAATTCCATAGTTATATTGTTTTACTAATTGTTCTCTTACTGCTTTTCGAGCTCTTGATAGTGAGACTCTAATGGCAGTTTCGTTGATTTCTAACATTTGAGATATTTCGGCAAATTCAAATTGTTCTATATCTCGTAGTTGCATGATAATTTTTTGCTTTTCAGGTAAAGTTTGCATTATACGTGTAACTAATTCCACTCCTTCATTTGCTTCTATCTGTCTTTCTATATTCTCGCTGTTCTTATAATTGCTATGGATAATTTTTAAATTAGAAGCTTGTCTAGATTTTAACCTGTCTAAGCAATAATTTTTTGTCATCGTCATTGCAAAAGCTTCCGAGCTTTTATAATTATCTATCTTATCACGTCCGCTCCATAATTTTAAAAATACTTCTTGAACAGCATCTTCCGCTTCATCTTGAGAAACCAACAATCTTTTAGCAAGTCTGTACAGCTTATCTTTGCAGGGCAATAGGATTTCTAAAAATTCTTTTTGTTCCATTTTGGTTAGCGATATTTTGCCGTTCTATTATTATGACGAAACATCTCAAATTTTGTTACAAATTATTTTCAATTTACAATAATGTCACTATTTTAGTGTTTTAATTCTTAGTCTCGGTTGTATTTCGACTAAACTCAATTACCACACTGACCAAACAAGATAATATTTATTAATTAAAAAAGACCCCTGCCTTCGCAGGGAATTAATATGAAAAAGAAAATATTACTATTACTTATCGTTATCTCCTCTATTTTTGTTTCTTGTTTTGAAGACCTTGACGATACTGTTCAGGTAGCTTCAGAGTTAGATATAAAAAACTTTATTTATAGAGGTCTTAATTTCTTTTACCTCTATAAAGCAGATACTCCCGAGCTTGCTAATGATGCTTTTGCAAATCAAGATGACCTAAATTCTTTTTTAAACTCTTACGATTCTCCTGAATCTTTATTTGATTTTTTAACATCATCACAAGATCGTTTTAGTCTTTTAGTAGATGACTACATTGAATTAGAAAATGCTTTAAGCGGAATTACATTAAATCACGGAATGGAATTCGGGTTGGTTTTTTATCCCGACGGAAGTGATAATGTTTTTGGCTACGTTCGATATATATTACCCAATACAGATGCTGAAGCTAAAGGTTTAGAAAGAGGAATGATTTTTAATACAATTGACGGACAACAAATTAACGAATCTAATTTTAGAGCTTTGCTTGAGCCAGATGTTTATACCATTGGTTTAGCTACTTTAGAAGGTGAAACTATTACTCCTACAGGTGAAAGTGTAGAATTAACAAAACAACAATATACAGAAAATCCAATTTTTATTGCTGAAACACTCACTATTGAAGGTCAAAAAGTAGGGTACCTTATGTATAATGCTTTTACAAAAGATTTTGATCCACAATTAAATGCTGCTTTTTCACAATTTCAATCGGAAGGGATTACCAATCTAATATTAGATGTCCGTTATAATGGTGGAGGTTCTGTTGAAACTGCTATCGACCTATCAAGTATGATTACAGGGCAGTTTAACGGACAGGTATTTGTAAATGAAGGGTGGAACGATGATCGCCAAGCACAATATGCAGCACCAAATTTATTTAATAATGAGATTCATACCGGGGAAGGGATTAATAGCCTAAATCTAAATCAAGTTTATGTAATTACCACTAGCCGTACTGCATCTGCAAGCGAATTGGTGATTAATGGTCTAGACCCATACATAACTGTTACCCAAGTTGGAGGAACTACGACAGGAAAGTTTCAAGCTTCCTTTTTATTATACGATGCACCTGCTCCTAATTTCTCCAGAAGTCAAGCAAATACAGGACATACCTACGCTATGTTGCCTTTAGTATTTAAAACCATTAATGTTAACGGTTTTACAGATTATATCGACGGATTAGACCCAGAAATTGAACAATTAGAAGATTATGCGAATCTTGGAGTTTTAGGAAATATAGAAGAACCTTTATTAGCTGCTGCATTGAATGATATTTTTGGATTACCGCAACCGCAACCGCTAAGAAGTATTCAATTTGAAGAGGTTTCTGAGAGCAAGGCTTTTATGCCTACTTATCAATTGATGGTTGCTGAAGAGTAAAATTTTTATATCTTTACAACTATAACAATCTAATTATGACTACTATATCTTTTGATGAAAATATTAAATTGAATAAAAAACATTTTAAAAATTTAGAAGATTTTCAGATGTATTTAGTCCAAGTATTTCAAAAAACTGAACTAAGTGACGACCATAAGTATATACTAGATGAACGTATCGCTGATTTAAAAGAAAATCCTTCAGATTATATTTCTTTAGATGATTTAAAATCTTCTATCAAAAGAAAGTAATGTTTCAATTAAATATTCGCTCAATTGCTAAGCAAGATATTCAAGAAATTATTGACTATTACGAAGATATTTCACCTAAAATAACAGATAGATTTTTAAACGAATTATATAATGAATTTGATTTCTTAAAAGGAAAACCCAATTCATTTCAGGTAAAATATAGAAATACTCGTGTTAGATATTTAAAACTATTCCCTTTTGGCATTCACTATAAAACATCTAATAATTTAATTGAAATTTTAGCTATTCTGCACACAAGTAGGAATCCTAATTCTTGGAGAATAAATTAAACTTTGTGAGTTTTTTTTTACTATTCGTTGAATATACATAAAAAAGCACCCTATATAATAGGATGCTTTTAGTAGTTAACAACAAATTACGGTTGTTGAGCCTGTAGAAATATCAGTTAATTATTAAAATATATTCCTCCAGGAATTATTCCAACAGAAAAATTATTAATTTCTGAAGTTGAACCTCCTAAGGGACTGAAAATTTTAATTTCTCCATTACTATTAAAATCTCCAGCATCTGAAGCATAAAGAAACATTGATTTATAATTAAATGCTAAAGAGTAAAAAGACCCTTCAGTAATCTCGATAGAATAATCTGTCGATCCATACCCAAAATGGTAATAAATGTTTCCATCCAATAAATACATAATAAGACTATAATTAGATATTTCAGCAACAAGGTTTGAAGGGTGTTCATCCAAATCAAATTCCTCTTTTATCGAAGTAGAATAATCTTCCAAATTAATTTCAAATAAACTTCCTGCTGTTTCTTCCCCACTAAATTCTGGTTTACCACCACACATTAGCAATAACTTATTATCATGATAAAAAAAGGAGTTAGGGGCATCTCCAACTTCAATTATTGTTTCTACTGTTTTCGAATCAGTATCAATCACTGATATAATATTATTATAATCATATCCTCCTTGGTGTAAAACAATAATCTTAGTTTCTGAAACTGCATTATACTTAAGTATTTTTTCAGGCCCATAACCAACAGGGATTGTTGATATAACCTCATATGTTGATAGATCAATTACTGCAACATAATCATCCGTATTATCAAAAGGATCGCCCCAATTGGTTACATACCCTGTAGAACCAACCGCAACAAAATATCTAGGATTATTTAATCCTTCTTCTATGGTAGCAATACTCTCAAAAGTATATCTATTTACTACCTCAATTTTATGAGAATTATTTACAATGATATAAGCCAAGTTGTTCTCCTTATATAAAGATTGAACAATATTCCCTAGTTCTTGACCATTTACATTTTGATAAATATTATTTTCTACTTCATTTGTTTCATTACTTATAAAAGACACCGTTCCAGTTCCTGTCCCAAAAGGTCCTTCATTTGTAACAAGAACACCGTTTTCATAATCTCCCAAAGGCTCATTATTAACATTATCGTCATCACTACTACAAGACGCTAATAATAAAGTGGCAATAAATAAATAAGTAATTTTTTTTAATAGTTTCATTTTTAAAATTTAAAGTTTATAAAGGTTTGAAAATTTCTGTTAGGCATTGGCCTATAAGCAACATTTTCATAATATCTATTGAAAATATTGTTGATTTTAATTCCTATTGAAATAGGAAATGTTTTTTTATTTAAGATATATTCCATCCCGATATTAGAAACCGAATACGCAGCTACCGTTCCTATATTATCTGTCGTAGTGAATACTTCTCCATTATAAATAACTTGATAGTAGACTGAAAATTGCTTAAAATGATAGTTGAGCAATCCAGTTATTTTGTGATACGGAACATAAATTAATTGTGTGCCTTTTTCTTTATCTATAGCCGAAGTGTAGGCATAATTCCCCGAAACACTTAGTTTATGTTTATTTAATTTCTTTGAATAAACTCCTGAAAATTCTACACCATAATTTTCGGTTTCCGAAATATTTACAGGCTTCCACAAACCACTATCTGTAGGTTGCCATTTTATTAAATCTTTAGATGTGATATAAAAACCATTTACTTTCATTTGAAAGTTTTCCCAATTAAACTCGTTTCCTAAACCTACTTGATAAGATGTTTCTGGCGCTAATATTTCATTTCCTCCAGCATCCCAAAACAAATCATTAAACGTAGGTACTCTATAGTTTTTGGATGCATTTACTTTAATAGTGTGCCAAGAATTTATACTATATTTTGCATCAACAGCAAACAAGAATGGATTATCAAAATCGTTTAAAAATTCTTGTCTAAAATTAATACCATAGCTTAGTTTTTCAGTCACCGTATGTTTTAGTAACAGCACAGCCGCTAAAGTATTTCGGTCATTATCTCCTATAGTACTTCCCTCCGCCTTTATATAGGTATAATCTAAAACCGAGCTTATTTTTAAGTTATTATTTAATTGGTATTCCAACATATAATCACTTATAAATGTGTTTGAATTCCCTTCAAAAAAAAGTGATTTATTTTTATCTGGATAATATCTGTATCGCTCAAAAAGATGTCCTCCTTTTAGTGTAGATTTCCATTTGGAAAATGAAGTGTTCCAAGTCACTAAATTACGAGTGCTAACATCTTTATAATTGTCTTTTGTTGCTGCGGTAATGGTTCCAGAAAAATTACGATCGCTTAAAAAGTAATTGCTATTCCAGGTTAATGAACCTTTTTTTAATTTTATTCCTGTATTTGCTGAAATATTAAAACGTGTAAATTCCCCATTATCATTCTTTCTATCTAAGCCTAGATATTCATAATCGTTTTCCGAAGAGATAAAATCAACACCCAAATCAAAATAGTATTTTTTGTTTGACTGAATGGTTTTAAAATTTCCTTCAACCGTAGAAAAACTTCCATAGAGTAAATTCAAGTGTGACTCTTGATTCTTTTTAAACAAAATAGTATTATTTAGATGGATACTTCCGCCCACAGCACCACTCCCGTATTGCGTACTTCCTCCCCCACTTCTAATGGTAATATCACTAAAAGAAGCTGGCGAAATAGTATTAAAATCGGTTTGCCCATTTAAGTTAGAATTAATATTAATTCCATTCCAAATCACGGCCGTTTGCGATGCATTGGTTCCTCTAAAAGATGGTGACGAAACCATACCATAGCCATTCTCTTTAAAATAAATCGTAGAATTTTGACGTAAAACATCAGTTAAGGAAGCAGAATTTCGTTTAACTAAAGTATCAGATAATTGAATTAGTTGGTACCCTTCAGCGTATTCGGTAAGTTTAGAATCAATAATTACTTCTTCTAATTCCTGAATAGAATCCAACTGCGCAAACATTGACGTAGCACAAAAAAATAACGATATAAAAAAGTAAACCTGTTTCATCATCTATGCTTTTATCCCGAAAGCTCGATATTTAAATAAATTAATGATTTGGCAGGTCTCCTGGCTTGTCATTTAATCATCCTTCCCGTCTAAATAGTGACAGTGGTTAAGAATTGATAGATCCTGAAATGTATTCAGGATGACATACAGTTGCGGGAACAGCTTCGGATATTAACCGAATTCCCTTTTAAGAGCTTGTCTGTTCGAGCGCAGTCGAGAACTAAAATCTCAACCTAATACACGACAAACATCACTCACCAAAATTCTGTTCAAAAATAACACTTTGTTTTTTGTCCAATCAAATCAAATACCTTTATTTTTGAAAATGCGAAAATTACTTTTATTCTTTACTTTCTTGTCCGTTTTAATTTCTTGCCAAGAAGTGAAAGAATCCCCTTCTATTGTAAAAGAAACCAATCCATCTTTTAAGATAGAATTCGCTAAAGGATTTGATGTTTCATACCACGAAGGCTATAAAATCATTACTTTAAAAAACGCGTGGCCTGAAGCTAAAAAAGAGTTTAAATATGCTTTAGTTGAAAAGGGAACGACCTTACCTTCCGCTGAAAGTTACGATGCGATTATTGCTATTCCTATAAATAAAATAGTAGTTACCTCCACAACTCATATTCCCTCATTAGAAATGTTAGGAGTTGATGAATCTCTTATCGGTTTTCCGAATTTAAATTATATTTCTTCCGAAAAAACTAGAAAACGAATCAACAGTGGTCACATTACAGAACTTGGGAGAAACGAAGATATCAATACCGAAGTATTGATAGAAATCAACCCAGACTTAGTCGTAGGTTTTGCAGTGGACGGAAATAATAAAAGTTTAAACACCATTAAAAAAACTGGAATTCCTGTGGTGTATAATGGCGATTGGACCGAAACCTCTCCTCTTGGAAAAGCAGAATGGATTAAATTTTTCGCTGCTTTTTACAACAAAGAAAAAGATGCAGATCGTATTTTTTCTGAAATTAAATCGGAGTATTTAAAAGCAACAAAAATTGCGTTAAAAACAGAAAACATTCCAACGGTTTTAAGTGGTGCTATGTATAAAGATGTTTGGTATATCCCACAAGGTAAAAGTTGGGCAGCACAATTTATTGCCGATGCCAACGGAAACTATCTTTGGAAAGAAACTGAAGGCACGGGAAGTATTTCACTAAATTTAGAAAACGTTTTAGAAAAAGCGGAGCATGCTAATTTTTGGATAGGTCCTAGTTATTATACAAGCTTGAGTCAGTTACAAGAAGCACACGCGGTTTACCAACAATTTGATGCTTTTAAAAACAATAACATCTATAATTTCACTAATAAAGTAGGGGAAACTGGCGGAATGCTTTATTTTGAACTCGCTCCCAATAGACCCGATTTGGTTTTAAAAGATCTAATAAAAATTCTACATCCTGAATTATTAACCGACTATCAACCTTTCTTTTTTGAAAAACTGAGATAAAAGAATTATAACTTATTCGTACTAACAGAAGATACTCTTTTCATTTTAGGGTAATTTCTCCTGTTTTGTCATTCTGGACTTGATCCAGAATCTATTTAATCCAATTGTGGATCCTGAGTCAAACTCAGGATGACAAAGTTGTTGCTATACCGTTATTACAAATAACTAAACTCTTTTAAATAAAACTTTGTGTAACTTTGAGGGGTACTAAATCAACAAGTAAAGAATTTCATTTTAAATTTTGCAAACACAAAAATCATATTCACTTCATTTTATAATCTTACTACTTTTATTAGTGGTCGCTTTTATATTGAATGTGAGTTTGGGCTCTGTTTCCATTCCTTTTAAGGAGATTTTTACTGGGCTTTTTGGCGGTGAAACTTCAAAATCCTCTTGGCAATTTATCATATTTGAGTATCGATTACCAAAAGCCATTACTGCGATTCTAGCTGGTGGTGGATTGGCGGTTTCAGGATTATTAATGCAAACCCTTTTTAGAAATCCATTAGCAGGTCCTTTTGTGTTAGGATTAAGTAGTGGTGCAAGTTTAGGTGTTGCTTTTTTAATATTAGGAGTGGGAATTTTTGGTGGTGCTTTGGGCGGATTATTACTAAGTTCTTGGAGTTTAGTCATCGCCTCTGCATTGGGAAGTTTTTTAGTGCTATTGGCTGTTTTATCGGTTTCGTTTAAAGTAAAAGATACGATGACCTTACTTATTATCGGGTTGATGTTTGGGAGTGTTACCGCAGCAATTGTATCTGTCCTCTCCTATTTTAGTAATGCAGAACAATTACAACAATTTGTGTTTTGGAGTTTTGGCACCTTAGGTAATGTTTCTTGGCAAGGAATCTTTATTTTATCTCTTTGTGTGTTGATAGGTTTAGTACTAAGTTTTACTTCAATAAAACCTTTGAACGCTCTATTGTTAGGGGAAAATTACGCAAAGAGTATGGGGATTAATATAAAAAAAACAACCTTATTTATTATTTTAGCAACGAGTTTATTGGCTGGAAGCATCACTGCTTTCGCAGGTCCAATAGCCTTTGTTGGCTTGGCGGTTCCGCATGTAACACGGCAATATTTTACCACTTCTAATCATTTAATTTTGTTACCTGCGGTTTTAATAAGTGGCGCTATATTAATGTTGATTTGCGATACGGTGGCACAGCTTCCGTTTACAGAATACACCTTGCCAATTAATGCAATTACATCATTATTGGGAGCTCCTGTGGTGATTTGGTTATTAGTTCGGAAAAGAAAACTACTATTCTAAATGGCTTCAGAAAATAAACATAGCGTACTTGAAATTTCAGAATTAGCCATTGGTTATATTTCAAAAAAGAAAACTACTGTCGTTTCTGAAGGAATTAACTTTTCCATCAACAAAGGAGAATTGGTTGGATTAGTTGGCACTAATGGAATTGGAAAATCTACGTTGCTAAGAACATTAGCAGGAATGCAACCCTTCTTAAATGGTACTATTTCTATAAATAACAAACTATTGCAAGACATTTCAGCATTACAATTAGCCAATGAGTTGAGTATTGTTTTAACGGAAATCCCTGCCTCTAAAAACCTTACTGTTCTGGAATTGGTTTCACTAGGTAGACATCCTTATACAAATTGGGTGGGTACTCTTTCTGAAGCAGATAAAAAAATAATTCGTCATGCCATTACTGCTACAGAAATCGAACCTTTAATAACTAAAAAATGTTACGAATTAAGTGACGGACAGCTACAAAAATCAATGATAGCAAGAGCTTTGGCTCAGGATACTCCTTTAATTTTATTAGACGAGCCTACAACTCATCTTGATTTGTACCATAGAGCCAGTGTATTAAAATTATTAAAAAACCTAAGTCAAAAAACCGGTAAAACCATTCTATTTTCAACTCATGAAATAGATTTGGCTATTCAAGTAAGTGATAAAATGATTGTGATGACTTCTGAAAAAACTTTTTATAACTCACCTGAAGAATTAACGAATCAAGGTTGTTTTGAAAGTTTGTTTCCTAAAGAACTTATTTATTTTGACACAACAACAAAACGATTTGTTTTAAAAAATTAGAATACTTATGAGTACCTTTATAAAAACAATTTTATCTTATGTCTGAAACTTTTCTTTTTATAGTACTCGCTATTATCACAGGTCTTCTTGGTGCTTTTATTGGCAATCGTTTTGCGCTTTTAAAACAAAAATCTGAAACTGGAAAACTAGAAGCAGATTTATCCAATACAAAAGATCAAATAGAAAAACTAGAAACTAATATTGGAAATATTGTAAATGAACGAGAATCCATAAGAAATGAAAAAGATTCTTATAAAAATGAGCTTACCAAAAGAACTTCTGAGCTTCATAATATGGAGCAAAAGCTTTTAGATCAAAAACAAGAAGTAGAAAAGCTACAGGAAACGTTTACCAAAGAATTTGAAAACTTAGCCAATAAAATATTAGAAGAAAAATCTGAAAAATTTACCAAACAAAACAAAGAGAATTTAGACTTACTTTTAAATCCACTTCAGAAAAAAATAGAATCTTTTGAAAAGAAGGTGGAAACCTCACAAAAGGAAAGTATAGGAATGCATTCTGCCTTAAAGCAGCAATTAGAAGGCTTAAAAGATTTGAATCAACAAATGAGCAAAGAGGCCATCAACCTAGTCAATGCGCTTAAAGGAGATAGTAAGGCGCAAGGCGATTGGGGTGAAGTACAATTAGAAATAATTTTAGAAAAAGCTGGTTTGACCAACGGAGTCCATTTTTCTACGCAAGGCGGCTATCGAGATGAAGATGGAAATTTAAAGAAACCAGATTTTATTATTAATCTTCCAGACAACAAGCATTTAATTGTTGATTCTAAAGTTTCATTAACTGCTTATGAAGGGTATTATAGTGCAGAAGATGATGAAACCAAAGAAGTGAACTTAAAAAAGCACATCGTTAGTATTCGGAAACATATTAAGGAATTAGGCGAAAAACAATATACTGACCTTTACGGAATAAACACACCAGATTATGTATTAATGTTTGTTCCTATTGAAGCTGCCTTATTAATTGCACTTAATGAAAACAATAAATTATACTTGGAAGCTTTTGATAAGAATGTAGTGTTGGTTTCAACCTCTACTCTTTTGGCAACATTAAGTACCGTTTCGTCTATTTGGAAACAGGAAGATCAAAAGAAAAATGTGATGGAAATCGCTAGACAAGCCGGTGCTTTGTACGATAAGTTTGAAGGATTGGTTACTGATTTAATGGGAGTTGGAAAAAAACTAGATGCTGCAAAAAGTGACTATTCTTCTGCTATGAACAAATTAGTAGAAGGGCGAGGCAACTTAGTAAACAGCGTTGAGAAAATTAAAAAATTAGGTGCCAAAACAAAAAAATCGTTGCCAGAGCAAATATTAAAACGTTCTGAAGAAGAGTAATTAAATTATAATTTAGCAACTTAATATTAACAGTATGAAAAAAGCACTTTACAAAATACTAGCCGTTATTATCTTTATAGCTATCGCTTGGTTTGTTTTTATTTATTTTGTGCCTTATAGCGAAGGAACCCGATCTGGAGAGCTCATTAAAGTAAGTAATAGAGGAGTGATTTTTAAAACTTGGGAAGGTGAGATAAGTCAAGGCATCAGTGGTGCTCAGATATTCTCTTTTTCTGTATTAGATAAAGATAATAAGGTAATTGAAGATTTAAAAGAATTTCAAGGAAACTACGTAAAAGTCACTTATATAGAGCGGTATGCTTCTTTTGTGTTTTGGGGAGATACTAAATATTTTATCACTGAAGTAGTAAAAGAAACTTCACCTCATTTTAACAAAAAAGATTAAAAAAATTATTCTAAAATATTGAAGGAAAGTTTAACCGTTTTAAATTCAATTTCATTACTTATAGAATCAATTATTTTTTCTGAAGTGATCTCAACAAAATCTTCACCAACATAACCAGACTGTGGTTTATATTTATATGAAACAGAAGAACCTGAAGTAGATCTAAATAGTTCGCTAATCTCAAAATGTGAAGCTTGTGATAGTATCTCTACAATATCATCTTCAGAATAATTTCCTACCCAGTAATTATATTCCAATGTATTGGAAAGATTAATTGTTATTTCTACAACATTTGTAGTAACATCATCGTCTTTAGAGCAGGAAATTACAATCCCTATGGCTATTAAAATAAAAAAAACATTTTTCATTTAAATACTAAAATTGTTAGTGTGTAATAAAATACAATATTAATTTAATTTGTTTTAATGTCAGTTAATTTAAGCACTAATACACAAAAAAATAAGTCTAAACTAAAACCTTTAAAATATTCTAATCAAATTAAACCCAAAAAAGAAGTCACCATCTCCCCAATCACCTTGTGCTTGGGTAATAAATCCTTCTTCCACCATTGCTTGAGCATTACTAAAATGTACTTGAAATACATGGTCTCCTAATTCTAAATCCGTTCCAATTGAAAATGGATTCCTATACACTGAATTACTATTTCTATTTAAATGAATGCCGTAATCTGTTGTGATACTAACTACATCTGAAATTCTAACACGATAGCCTACTCCAATGGCAAATTGGTCATTTTCTTCATCATAAGCAATAGTAGTTCCATCTTCTTGTTCCACAAAGCTTCTGGTAGCAAGGTTTTCATGAATATAAGTTGGAGACACAAATGCAGAAACTCTATTATCAAAAATAGTAAACTTTCTTGAAAAAATTAACTGTGAGGTATAAGTTAATCGATCTTCAAATTCTAAATTTGGATAAATATCTTCTTCTAACGATGTATTTGCTGTAATTAAATGATAACCAGCGATAGTAACCCAAAAACCATTTTTCTCCTGCTGTTTTAAGCGATATTTTACTTGAAGACCATATTTTTTTTGATTAGACGTTCTTGAAACTCCTACGTTTAACCAATCGTAAAATCCGTATATAAATTTAAATTGGGTAACGGAATTGTCCAAGCCAAAAAAATCATCAATTCCATTTTCCACAGAACCAAATCGATGCGAAATCACCATATACAAATCACCTTTATAGGCAAGGTTGGTACTTTCAAAGTTGACTACTTTTAATGAGTTAAAAACTCCATAAACAGGAATTTTATCTTTTTTCACTACTTCTGTTTCTTCAGTTTGAGAAAATAATACAAAAGGAATTATCAATAATATAAACGTGATTTTTTTCATAATTGCGTGATTAGTTTTCTAACAGTCCGTCAGTATTCCATTTAGCTATTAAATCGATAGATGATTGTGGCAATCGAGGCCCTCCTAAAGGCATTAAACCGTCTTCACCTTCATTCTTACTTATCTTGTTTAGCAAGTCTCTATCTAATAGCGCTTCTTTTACATTATTGTAATTAACTAAAGGCATAGGCGCGCCATTTTGTGTAGGATTGCTATGACAAGATAGACAAGTACCGTCTATAATAGGTTTGACATCTTGATACGTTACAATTTCTGGGGTGGGTTCTTCATCTACTTCTATATCATCAAAGCTACTACTTGCACAGGCATTAATTAATAATGCAGCAATTGACAACAATAAATAATGTTGGAAATATTTTTTCATGAGCTATTATTTATAATGGTTCAATATAATGGATATTCATTATACAAGCACTAAATAAAAGTGAAAAAATATTTTATTGAAAAATAAAATTCTTTTTTCGGATTGATTCAAATAAGAATAATTACATCTTTTTAAACATCACTTTTTCTTGACTAAAATCGTATGCTTCTTTTAACCACGGAATCATCTCTGTCCATTCTGAAGAAGAATATTTACCTTTTTGATACACTTTTGTAGTCGAATATTTTAGGATTCCATTTTCAATTAACGCTTTACTGGTAAATCCGCCTGTATTATTTTCAATACTTTTATTTAGTTTATCTAACCCTACCACTTCATATCCTTCGGGGATTTTAATTTCGATATTGTATGAGAACATTTTAGCATAATTCATATAAACATCAGAATCCCTTTCTAACTCATCATCCTCTAACTTTATTTGCCCACTTATAAATCTTCCGACTTCAACAATATAATTAGGACCCGCTTTTTTTACAAATTCATCACTAATAGTAAATTTATCTTCTATTTCTAAAGGCTTATTATTATAGCGAGAGGTATTTATTACTTGAGAACTATAATCATCTATTTTAACATCAAACCCACTAGCAACTCTTTCTTCCATATTCTTTTCTCGGTTCTCTCTATAGGTTTCCATTACAGCATTAATTTTATCTTCAATTTCTTTGAATGATTTCTTTTGTTTTTTGCCACAATTATAAAAGTGTTTGGTGTTGTAATATTCAAATTCTTCATCTAAATAATCTCCAAAGAACACTCTATTATCTATTTCATAGGTCTTAAAATGACCTGTAAATTTAAGATTCCTTTCAACTGAAAAAGTTTTGAAATCATCAGATATTTCTACCTTAACACTTTCAGTAGTGGTGTTTTCTTCAGCTGTAGTTGTTGGCAAAATGTCTAATGAAACAGATTCAATTTTTCTGTCTTTTTTTACATTCATTACATAGATTTTTGTTCCTTCTAAATATTTAGAAAAATATTCAGCCTGAACATGTGCCGTTAAATCGAAAAAGTATAAAGGTTCTGAAAAATTAAACCGCAAGCCATAGGAAACATTACTTCTTAGTAATAAATTTTCTATAGACCCATTGTATATGGGAGTTGCCACAATAATATCATAATTAATCTCTAACTGTTTAGCCAATCCTGCCATATAATTCACAAATGTATCATCGTTAAGAATTATATAATCTTCATCGCAAGGCATTGCAAAGTTTGAAATATTATTTTCACTGGCAACCAATAATTCGATAAAACGGTTATAACTCATATGACGTATATAATACAACCCTTTAACCATTTGTTCGCGCTTATTTGTAATACCATTTTGTTTTAAATAGTTAAGCACTTGTTTCACTTCTTTCCTTGTATCTGCACCAAAACGATTTCCATAATATTCAATTATTTCATCTTTTGTAACATTCGATTTTCTAGCTGCATCATCTTCAGATAGAAATACTTTTGCACTCACTTCATTTTTAGCTTTTAAAGCAAAAGTAACCTGAAACTTAATTGCTGGTAATTCTAATAATGGATAAAACCATCTAGGAAAATCACTTTTATCAATATTAGTTCCCACCATTTCATAACGTCGAGTTCTCCTCTTATCTGTTGCCACTTCCTTAATTTTTGGTGCTCCATTATAGGATTCCATATTTAGGAAATAATCATTTTCCACTTCTACAGATAATTTACTGTAAAGAATTGGATATCTAGAGCTTAACGTTTTTTCGACAGGATCATAAATATGTGAGCCTGTAAAACTTCTTAGATAATCATCCTCATAGACATACATATCTATTATATCTCCGACTTCAAGTCCTGGAATTGCTATTTTATTACCTTCATCTTGTTTAATTGTTTCTGCATCTATATCAAGAATAACTTCTTCTCCATTTGCTTTTATAATTTTAATACCTAAAGTTGTATTCTCTTTAAAATAATTATAAAATCCGTATCCTATTTTTTGATCTTTATTATATTCAAATTCTGAAAAACCTTCAACAGCAGCTTTGTCTAACAACTTTACACGTTGATGTAAAAATGAAGGACTGTACATTTTTTTACCATTATTAGTAAATTTAAAGTACTCCTCTTTGTATAAAATTACTGCACTTTCACTTTTCCATTTCTCTGGAATTTCAATTATATTTTTATTGGTTTCCTTGGTATCCCAAAACATTTCTCGAAGTTCAATTTCTTCTTTAGTTTGAGCAAAAGTTATAGTCAATAAAAAAAGGAAGAATAGGTTTGAGAAAGTAGTCTTATTCATTTTGAAAATCATTTTATATTCTAGTTAGTATGATTTGCTCACTTAAATTATCTTTTAATTTACCAAAAGCATCATTCCAAGTTTCAAAATCAACTGCATTAATCAATCGATTTTTTAGGTTTATATCCCTTTTGTAAGCAATGTTATTTTCTGAAACTTGATAGGTCACTTTTATAGTAACTAATTTATTGGTAATCTCTAAATTATTAGGTAAGTTTTCAACTTTAAACCCTTCAGGGATTTCTAGAATAACCTCTGTAATGATACGTTCTTTAAAAGGCAGCATATAATCTGACTTTCTTTCTTTTAAAATATAGCTTGATGCATCTTTTATAGGGTCTATATCTAAATAAAGTATCCCATCAAATTCAGAAAAAGCATTTTCTATTTCAATTTTATAATCTATTTTTAATTGTTCTTCTCTCTTTTCAGATTCAAAAGAAGAAATTTCTTTAACTGAAGAATTATTATTTCCTGAAACTAAATAGCTCTTCAATATTTCTTCTTGTTCCCCAGATCCAAAACTCGAATAAATATTTTGAAACATCACTCTAGATTCTCCTTCAAAGATTCTACTTACCCCACCAACTAATTCTTCACCAACTACTTTAAGATTGTATACTGTTTTATCAATATTTATTTCTTCTGTAGGTTTAGGTACTGTTAAAAGTTTATAACTATCACCATCCTGTATCAATGCTTGTTTGTTTTGAATTCGAGAAGCATACTCGCCATACCGATTGTATTTTTCTGTTCCGTCAAGAAAAATAGTTTCATCATTTAATATTACAGAGCAAATCATATGATTATCGACAGACAATGAAGGTGTAGAGTAGTCGTAAACCAAACGGTCTGTTCCAATCCAAACCAATCTAGAGTCAAATCCAGCAACTTCTAACATAGATTTTGTCAATAATGCCATTCCTTTACAATCACCATAAAGTTTTGAATATACATTCTGAGGACTGTCTGGTTTAAACCCTGCAATTCCATCTTCAAAAGCGATATACCTAATATTATCTTGTACCCAATAATAGATGTTTTTTATTTTTTCTTCATCTGTATCGGCATTGGTAATGAGTTCATTTACTTTATCATTAAAAACTGAAGTATCTACATCTACACTTTTTATAAGTGAGTTATACCAATTATAAAGGTCTCCGGTATCTTTAAATAACGGAATAGTTTCGCCTTTTTCTGTATACGATTTAGACAAGAAAAGAATATGAGGATATAAATAAGAAGGTCCTGGAGTATTCTCTTCTTTAAATTGTGGTTTCATATCACTAAAAACATAAGTTACCACCTTTCCATCAGCAATTTCTTTAACTGTTTTTTCTATTTCATACCCTTCAAAATTAAACTCTTTTAATTCTATTTCAAGCCAATTGGGAATTGTTATTGTATAAGTTCCATTTAAAATTCTATAAGAATCTACAAAATACTCGCTAGTAAAATACTTTATATCTTTATACTTTTTCTCAGACTCAATGACATATTGATATCCCTGAAGCGGAAAGTTTAGATTGGAATATTTTACACGATAATCTGAATGAAAAAGACCTTCACTTGCAATATTCTCATCTAATATTCTGGAATAATATCTTTTTCCATTCCTATCTTTTATCTGAAAGTCTTCTACTTCAGATTCAGAATCATAATACACAGGAAACTGTAACCCAGAACTCGAGCTTATATTCATCATCTTTGTTTCCTCTTTTTTGAAAACTTCTATCAATCCTTCACGGCTATTTTTTCTGAAGGTTAATGAACTATTCCGAGACAAAAAAACTATGTCCTCTTCATCATAAGAAGATTTTAATGATTTGGCTTGTTCTATATCTTTTGAAGTAGGATTTACTTTTTTTTGAGCAATACCACTAAAAACGGTAAAACAAAATAAAAATATTAAAAGAGGTCTTCGCATAAAATTTATTGCAAAATTTGAATCTCTATTTACTTAAATACATTTTTCTACGTGAATAAAGTTCATAAAATTCATCATCTTTTAGACTATCAATAAATAAAATACTTTCTCCTGTACTTTTCATTTCTGGCCCTAATTGCTTGTTTACATTCGGGAATTTATCAAAACTGAAAACAGGTTGCTTAATAGCATATCCTTTTAATTGTGGATTAAAATCAAAGTCGGTTACCTTATTGTGCCCTAGCATTACTTTAGTTGCATAGTTAACATAAGGCTCTCCATAAGCTTTTGATATAAACGGAACCGTACGAGATGCCCTTGGATTGGCCTCAATTATATAAACCGTATCGTCTTTTATAGCAAACTGAATATTTATAAGTCCTACTGTATTTAGTGCCAGAGCAATATTCTTGGTGTGATCTTTAATTTGTTGCATCACAAACTCCCCCAAATTAAAAGGTGGTAAAGTAGCATTAGAATCTCCAGAATGCACTCCGCAAGGCTCAATATGCTCCATTATACCAATAATATATACATTTTCTCCATCACAAATTGCATCAGCTTCGGCTTCAATCGCACCATCTAAATAATGATCTAACAATAATTTGTTATTTGGCATTTTTCGAAGAATATCTACTACATGTTCTTCTAATTCCTTTTTATTGATCACAATTTTCATTCCCTGTCCTCCTAAAACATAAGAAGGTCTAATTAACAATGGAAAGTCTAATGTGTCTGCTAATTTTAAAGCTTCTTCAGCTGTTTCAGCTACTCCAAATTCTGGATATGGAATATTTATATTTTTTAATATCGTTGAAAAACTTCCTCTGTCTTCAGCTAAATCTAAAGATTCAAAGCTCGTTCCTAAGACTTTAATTCCGTAACGTTCTAATTTTTCAGCTAGTTTTAAAGCGGTTTGTCCTCCTAACTGAACAATAACTCCTTCCGGTTTTTCGTGCTGAATGATATCGTAAATATGTTCCCAGAAAACAGGTTCGAAATATAATTTATCGGCAACATCAAAATCAGTTGAAACTGTTTCAGGATTACAGTTAATCATAATGGTTTCATAACCCATTTCTGAAGCCGCTAACACTCCATGAACACAGCAATAATCAAACTCTATTCCCTGCCCAATTCGGTTAGGCCCTGAGCCTAAAACCACTACTTTTTTCCTGTCGGAAACGATACTATCATTAACAGTTATACGAGTACCATCTGCCGTTTCCATTTCATTTTCGAAAGTAGAATAGTAGTAGGGTGTTTCTGCTTTAAATTCCGCAGCACAGGTATCAACCAATTTAAAAACACGCTTTATTTTTAATTCTTCACGTTTTTTATAAACCAAACTTTCTACACAGCCTAACATATGGGCAATCTGCCGATCACCATAGCCTTTTTGTTTCGCTTCTAGTAATAAATCACGCGGTAAAGTATCTATTTTATAGTTTGAAATTTCTTTCTGAAGCAAATGCAATTCTTCATATTGCTTCAAGAACCACATATCAATTTTTGTAATCTCGTGGATACGACTTAAAGGAATTCCCATCTGTATCGCATCATAAATCACAAAAACGCGATCCCAACTTGCATACGTTAGCTTTTCAATTATCTGATCGTAGTTTTTATAACCCTTTCCATCTGCTCCAATTCCATTTCGTTTAATTTCAAGAGATTGTGTGGCCTTGTGTAAGGCTTCTTGAAAAGAACGTCCAATTCCCATAACCTCTCCAACAGATTTCATTTGCAATCCGAGGGTTCTATCAGATCCTTCAAATTTATCAAAATTCCAACGTGGTATTTTTACAATTACATAATCTAAAGTTGGTTCAAACAACGCTGAAGTTGACTTAGTTATCTGATTGTTTAATTCATCCAGGTTATAACCTATTGCCAATTTCGCAGCAATCTTCGCAATAGGATATCCCGTTGCTTTTGATGCTAATGCAGAAGAACGTGAAACACGAGGATTGATTTCAATCGCAATAATATCTTCTCTTTCATCTGGGCTCACAGCAAACTGCACATTACAACCGCCAGCAAAATCACCAATGCTTCGCATCATTTTAATAGCCATATCTCGCATACGTTGATAGCAAGTATCGCTCAATGTCATCGCTGGAGCAACTGTAATTGAATCTCCTGTATGAATCCCCATAGGGTCCATATTCTCAATGGTACAGATAATAACTACATTATCATTTTTGTCTCGTAAAAGTTCTAATTCGTATTCTTTCCACCCCAACAAAGCTTTGTCTATCAATACTTCGTGAATTGGTGATGCTTCTAATCCATTTGTAAGAAGTTTTTCAAAATCCTCTTCGGTGTGTACAAATGCAGCACCAGTACCTCCTAAAGTAAAAGAAGGCCTAATTACTAATGGGAAGCCAAATTCCTGAGCAATTTCTTTCCCTGTTAAATAGGAATTTGCAATTTTTGCTGGAGCTACAGGAATCCCAATATCGATCATTAAATTTTTAAATTGATCTCGATCTTCAGTAATGTTAATCGCATCGATATCTACTCCTATAATTTCAATTCCAAAGTCTTTCCAAATACCTTTATCATCAGCTTCAATACATAGATTTAAAGCAGTTTGCCCTCCCATAGTAGGTAATACTGCATTAATGTTTGGATGCTCTTTTAATATTTTAATAATAGATTTTGAAGTAAGTGGCAACAAATATATATGATCCGCCATAGAAGGATCAGTCATAATAGTTGCTGGGTTCGAGTTGATTAAAACAGTTTCAATTCCATCTTCACGTAAAGAACGTAGGGCTTGTGATCCGGAATAATCAAATTCGCAGGCTTGACCAATTACAATAGGTCCTGAGCCTATAATTAAAATAGAAGAAAGGTTGTTATTTTTTGGCATAGTAAGAATCTTTTTTCAGTGGGCTAAAATTACGATACATTAGGGTATAAAAAAAAGGTGTTGCTCTACGAACAACACCTTTTTATATAAATTTA